>PIVY01000330.1 GCA_003353795.1 bacterium | reverse complement strand
GGCATCGCGCGCGGCCAGGTCGGTCGGCGCCGGTGGGGCCACTTCGTCCGGCTGTGCCGCCGTGGTCAGGGTCAACAGTTCGCTTTCGGTGGGGCCGTTGCCGGCCCGATCGGCCGACGTCACCTTGAAGCGGTAGGTGGTAGATGGTTCCAGATGCGCCAGCATCACCCGGTGCTGCCTCCCCAGTTCGGCGCGGCCGACTACCTGGTCCAGGTCGGTCTGGTCGCCGAAGTGGACGAAGCCGTCGGCTCCCTCGTCGGTCTCCCAGGCGATCACCGCGCTGCGGTCGGTCACCAGCTCCGCGATCGCTGCCGTCGAGATGACGGGCGCCTGGGTATCGGGTCCAGAAGCCGTGGAAAAACTCAGCGTTTCGCTTTCTGCCGGGCCATTTTCCTGGGCGTCGTAGGAGCGCACCTGGAAGCGATAGGCCGTCCCTGGCTCCAGGTCGGTCAATTCGACGCGGTGCCGGGTCACCAGCGTCGGATCCCCCTGCGTCTGCTCGAGGGCATCGACGCCGAAAAGCAGCTCGGAACTGCTCGCCTCGTCGGTCTCCCAGGCGACGGTAGCGACCCGGTCTCCGACTTCGATCAGCGTTGGTGTGCCGATCAGCCGGGGTGGAGTCGCATCGGCGCGGGCGCTGGTGGTGAAGATGAAAAATGGGCTGATCGTCGGGCCGTTGCCGGCAGGATCGGCCGAGGCGACGCGGAGCCGGTAGGTCGTCGCCGGCTGTAGATCGGTCAGCAGCAGCTGGTGCTCGAAGTCGTGCTCCGGGATGGACTCGGTTAGCACCAACTGCCCGTTTTTTTCCAGGAAGAGGCGGCTGTCGCCGATTTCGTCGGTGGTCCACTCGATCAGTCCCTCCGAGTCCGTCTGCGCCACCAGGCGTGGCCCGTCGACGATGGCCGGTGCCGCAAAGTCCGGCTCTGCTGCGGTTACAAAGCTGATCTCATCTCCTAGTGTTAGGGGACGTACGATCTTGCCCGCCCGGGGTTGGCGCTCGCCGATGATGGTTTCGTTGCCGCTCAGATCGCGCGACAGCAGCGCAAACAGGTAGCGGGTACCCCGTTCCAGCCCGGTGACCGTTAGGCTATGTTCCTCTTCGGCCTGCAGCGATTCGAACAGCCTCTCCGCCGGTGTGCCCATCGTGCTCTCGGTGCCGATTACCACCGACGCAAAGCAGGGCTCGTCGGTGCGCCAGATAAAGGTCGCCGTAGCGTGGGAGGTGACCACCTCGGGACCGCGCACCACCACCGGTGGAATCTCGTCGTTCTCTTCTGCGGTGCGAAAGCTGAGGTTTCGGGAGGTCGCCTCGTTACCGCTGATATCTCTCGATCCCACCCGGAACTGGTAGAGCGTGTTTGCCGTGAGGCCGGATATCAGCTTCTGGTGGTGGCGCACGAAGTCGGGGCTCTCTAGCCGCTGGCCGTAGTCGGTGGTAGCGCCGAAGTCAGCGAAGCTGTCGGCCGGCCGGCCGGTCCACCACTCTATCAAGGACGACGATGGGGTTACCTTGCGCACGCTCACCCCCCAAATCCGCGGCGGATGGCGATCCTGCCCCGCCTCGGTCGTGAAGGTGAGATCCCTGCTGCCGGTCGGGCCGTTACCCGTCGCGTCCGTCGACGATACCCGAAAGTGGTAGGTCGCACTCGACTGCAGACCGGTCAGTCGCACCCGGTGGACCCGACCGAAAAGATCGGAGAACGCCTCTTCCCCATAGGTTATTTCCGTGCCATAGTCGACGAAGCCGTCGGTCGGCTCGCTCGTTTGCCATTCGACGACGACGGATTTCTCCGAGAGGGCGACTACGGCCGGACCCGCCAGGATGACAGGCGCTTCCTCGTCTGCCGCGGGGCGCGTGCTGAAGGTGAAGTCCGCGCTGGTCGCCGGGCCGTTGCCCGCCGCGTCGGTCGACGACGCCCGAAAGTGGTAGGTCGCACTCGGCTGCAGACCGGTCAGCCGCACCTCGTGCTGCAGAACCAGGTCGACGCTGCCGGCGGTGCGGTCGTAGTCGTCACTTACTCCGAATTCGACGAAGCC
>PIVY01000202.1 GCA_003353795.1 bacterium | reverse complement strand
GGCAAAGGGAGGAGGGACAAGGGGAGGAGACTCCGAACGCTCGCCGCCGAACGAGTACAGGGTCATCCGCTCGAACACCGCGCCCGAGTTGTTCGGCCGCGAGGCTTTCACCGATTGGATCTCGTTCCCGGCCAACGGCGAGAACGAATCCGCCGTGTTCCTCGACTCCCACGTCCAGGGACTGAGTACCGGCCAGTACGTGGTGATCGGAAAATGGGAATCCGGCCATGAGGAGATTCTCGACGCGGAATGGCTGGCCCTCGCGGAGCACCCCTACGTCCTGCGCGCCAGCCTGCTGTCGGAATCGACGGTGGAACCGTGCGTGGGAACTGGTTTGCTGGAATGCGTCGAGGTGGAACTGGCGGACCCCGAATGGTGGGAAAGCATCGGCCCCGGCATCATGCTGGACATCTATGGCGTGCCCGCCCGCCTGGACAGCCGGGACGACTGCAAGGTCCTAGTGACCTGGCTCGAGCCCATGCCCCAGGACTCCGAATGCGGCGACCCCATGTCCACCACCCAGCTCACCTGGTCCACCCTCCGCACCATCTACGACTAGGCGGCCACTTGGTTTGACGTCACCTGCGGTGGCGAAACTCCGCAGGGCCGAAGGCCCGAGGACATTCGCCACCGCAGGTGACGTCAAACCCTCTCATTCATGAGGGTGAGGAATTCGGCGCGGGTCTTGGGATTGGCCTCGAACGTTCCCAGCATCTCGCTGGTCACCGCGAACGAGTTCTGCTTCTGGATCCCCCGCATCATCATGCAGAGGTGCTGAGCCTTGAGGACCACCGCCACACCCATGGCGTCGAGATTGCGCATGAGACAGTTGGCGATCTGGGCGGTCATGCGCTCCTGCACCTGCAGACGGCGGGCATAGGCCTCCACCACCCGGGCGATCTTGCTCAGGCCAACGATCTTCTCGTTGGGAATGTACGCCACGTGAGCCTTCCCGAAGAACGGCAGCATGTGGTGCTCGCAGAGGCTGTAGAAGTCGATGCCGTTGACCACGATCATCTCCTTCCCTTCGGCCTGGAACAGGGCCTTGCGGACCATGGCGTCGGGGTCCTGATCGTATCCGGCGCAGATCTCGCCGTAGGCGCGCGCCACCCGTTCGGGGGTCTTGACGAGGCCCTCGCGGGTCGGGTCCTCGCCGATATTCTCCAGGATCTCGCGGATCAGGTGTTCCATGCCATGTCCTCACAGGTTTCGAAGCGACCGCCACACCCTAATTCGCCGCTGCCGACCGGGCAAGCGGGGATCATGCGTCGATGATCTCGCGAGCCAGGTCCGCCAGGACCCGCGGGTACAGATCGCATTCCGCAGCGAAGACGCGATCGGCCAGGGTGTGAACGTCGTCGCCCGGCTCGACCGGCACCCGGCCCTGGGCGATGACCCGACCGTGGTCGTACTCGTCGTCCACGTGATGGACGGTGCAGCCGCTCTCGCTCTCACCCGCGGCCAGCACCGCGGCGTGCACCCGGTCGCCGTACATCCCCTGCCCACCGTGCCGCGGCAGGAGCGCGGGGTGGATGTTCACCACAGGCCCGGCGTACCAATCGGGCCGCACGAAGTAGCAGAGATACCCGGCCAGGGCGATGATCTCCGGCCGCAATGGTTCTAGCCAGGTCGCGATGGCCTGGTTGTGGGCCGCTGTGTCGGCATGGTCGCGGCGACGGATCACCGCGACCGGCAACCCGGCATCGTGAGCCACGTCCACGCCGCGGACATCGCCGCGGCTCGAGACGACCCCCACGATCTCCACGGGCAGGAATCCCCTGTCCAACTGCTCCAGGAAGTTGACGAGGGTGCGGCCGCTGCCCGAGAGCAGCACCGCCAGGCGCGCGCGTCGCTGGGTCATCTCATTCCTCCGGGTGGCGTTCCAGGTCGACCGCCCCCAGGGCTCGAAGCACCTTGCGATGGGCGGCGAAGGCGATGGGGCCGGGCAGACGGTCGAGATCGAAGAATCCGGCCTCGGCCGCGTCGTCGCCGGCCGTGAGTTCGCCACCGGTCTCCTCCGCCGTGTAGAACACCACCACCACCGGCTGGTCGGGTGGCAGGATGCCGTTGTGCACGGCGAAGACGCCGGTCAGGCGCACGTCCAGACCGGTTTCCTCCTTGGCCTCGCGGACCGCGGTCTCGTCGATGTCCTCGTCCCACTCCATGAAACCCGTGGGCAAGGTCCACTGCCCCACCTTGGGCGGGAACTTGCGCTGCACCAGGCAGACCTGATCACCCCGCCGGACGATCACGCCGGCTCCCGGTGCAGGATTCAGGTACTGGACGAAGCCGCACTCCGGACACGCGGGCCGCGTGCGACCGCCCTCGAATCGAAACGACATGGCGGCCCGGCAGCGCGGGCAGAACGGATAGGCACGGGCCAGTCCTTCAAGGCCGCTCATGAGGGATCCTCCAGGTGCCCACGGTCGCGGCGCACCAGGAGCCAACCGACCGGGATCCAGATCAGCAGGTACGCCAGCGCCGGCCAGAAGCCCAGGCGCACGAACCAGGTCCCGCGCCGCACCGGATCGATGTCGGCCACGAGGGCGCCGCGACGATGCAGGTCGAGACTCTCGAGGACGTTGCCCTCGGCATCGCAGATCATGCTGATGCCGTTGTTGGCGCTCCGCAACAGCGGCACGCCGCACTCGATGGCCCGGATCCGCGCCAGGGCCGCGTGCTGCCTCGCCCCGCTGCCGACCCCGAACCAGCCGTCGTTGGTGATGTTCACCAGCACCGTGCCGCCACGGCGCACGGCCTGCCGCACGAGGTCGGCGAATCCGGCCTCGAAGCAGATCACCGTCATCAGGGGCACCTCGCCGCGCGAGGTGGGCAGCGGCATGGGCGCCGGTGGCGCGCCCGGCGTCCATTCGGCCTGCCCCACGTCGATGCCGCCGAGGAACGGAAGCCAGCGCTGATACGGCATGGTCTCGCCGATCGGCAGCAGATGATGCTTGGAATAGCGCTCGAGCAGCGTGCCGTGGCTGGAGAACAGTCCCGCCGCGTTGTACTTGAGATACTCGCGCGGTTTGCCGTTCTGGCCCGACCCGGCGATGAGCTCGGCGTCCGGGAATCCCGCCAGGATGGGCACGCCGTTGTCGCGGGCCGTGTCGCGGACCCAGTCCATGAGTTCGCGATCGAAACGGAGGTAGGCAGGCACGGAGGTCTCGGCCCAGACCACCAGTTCGGCGCCCGCGGCCGCAGCGTCGGCGGTGAGTGCCGTGTAGGGACCGATGGTGGAGTCGATCTTGGCGTCGTCCCACTTGTCGGCCTGAGACACGTCCGCCTGGATGACTGCCACGCGGATGGGCTCGGTGCGAGCAGCAGCCGGCAACGACACGTCCACCGGACGGCTCAGGACCACGAGACCGATCCACGCGGCGCCCGCCACGACGATGAGCCCCAGACGATGGGCACGGGCTCGGTCCTCGCGACGAACCAGATCCGCCACGGCCACCAACGCCGCCGCCGTCAATGCCGTGGCCGCGCCCAGGCCGATTTCCCCACTGGCCGCATAGAGCGGGCGCAGCGGCGTGTCCAGCCAGGCGGCGCCGGTCAGACACCAGGGGAATCCCATCTCGCCGACGGTGCGCAGCAGTTCGGTGCCGGTCCAGAGAACCGGGAGCACGGTGAGCAGGAATCGTGGGCCCGTGCGTCTGCCGATCCATCCGGCGACCAGGCCGAAGATCCCGTAGTGCGCCGCCACGAAAAGCACCGTGGCGATGGCTTGCAACGGCACCAGGGCCCGGGTGGGAATGCTCTTGGCCGGATCGAGGGAGAAGAGCCAGACGATCAGCGTCGCGGTGTGCGCCACGCCGAACCAGAATGCTGCTCGGCCGGGATGACGGTGCCGCCGCAGCACGTGGAACAGGACCGCCAGCGACAGCGGCGCCAGCAGTGCCGTACCACGCAGCGGCGGCATGGCCGTGGTCAGCATGACCCCGGCCATCAGGCAGGCCAGCGTGGGCAGGGAGGGGCGCCAGGTGGGCGCCGAGGGGACGGTCTCCGGTTGCACGTTCATGGGCCGGAACATAGCGCCGGCCATGGGCACTGTCGAGGACGCAGTCCGCGTCAGGAGGCGGCATCCGCCACGCCGATGAGGTCGGTCATGCCATACCGGGCGATCTTCTTGTAGAGCCCCTGCCGACTGAGTCCCAGTTTGCGCGCCGCAGCGGCCTTGCGCCCCTCGCTGGCAGCGATGGCCTTGCGGATCAGATAGCGCTCGAGCAGCTCGTTGGCATCCTCCAGCCGACGCAGCGTTCCGAGGTCGTCGGGATCCACACGGGGCCCCGCACTCTCCTGGATCTCCCAGGACAGGTGACGCAACTCCATGGTGGCGGTCTCCGCATGCAGTGCGGCGAATCGCGCCGCCTCGTTCTCCAGTTCCCGCACGTTGCCGGGCCAGCGCCAGGCATGCAGGGCGGCCGCGGCAGCGTCGGCCACACGCAGGGTGCGAACGTCGTGGCCCGCCCTGGCCAGGAAGCACGCCAGCAAGGGCAACACGTCCTCGGGCCGCTGGCGCAGGGGCGGAATCTCCAGACAAACCACCTTGAGCCTGTAGTAGAGATCGAGCCGGAACCGGCCCGCCTCGATCTCCTGCGTGAGGTTCTTGTGCGTGGCCGCCACGAAGCGGATGTCCACCGGACGACTCTCCAGTTCCCCCACCCGGCGCACCTGCCGTTCCTGCATCACCCGCAGGAGCTTGATCTGCAGCGGCAGCGGCATGTCGCCGATCTCGTCCATGAAGAACGTGCCCCCGTGGGCCGACTCCAGCAGACCGGGCTTGTCGCGGGCCGCGCCCGTGAACGCCCCCGCCTTGTGACCGAACAGTTCGCTCTCGAACAGATTCTCGGGCAGCGCCGCGCAGTTGAGCCCCACGAACGAACGCTCCCGTCGCGGACTGCCCTGGTGCAGCGCGCGCGCCACGATCTCCTTGCCCGTTCCCGTCTCGCCATGCAGCAGCACGTTGACCGGACTGGCCGCCACAGCGGCAATGCGTCCCGCCAGCCGGCACAGCTCGCGGCTACGACCCACGGCCCCCGGCAAGCCCGGAACCGGTACCGCCCGCGGCAGCAGCAAACCCGTCTTGGCGGGTGGACGACCGGTCGGCGGCAAGAGTTCGTGATCGGCGAAGAGCGACTGCTGGCGGGTATCGGGGCGGGGTTCGCGTCCGAGCCAGGTTCCCGGCCACGGCTCCAGCTGGGCCAGGAGCGGCCCCAGCCGTCGCGCCGTGTTCTCGGCCCACAGACGCACGGCGTCAGCCCAGGGCGCATGGCCCGTGCTGGCGGCTACCAGGACTCCCACGGCGCCCCGACCGTCGTCCAGGGGCAGGGCCTGCACCAGCGGTGGCCGCCGGCTGCGACTCTCCTCGCACTGCTGGGCCGGCGCTCCGGCCCGCAGCACCTGATGGATGAGGCCGAGCGGCAGCGGAGCCGGCCCGCCGGCCGCCGTCCACCCACAGAGCAAGCGCAGGGTCGAACCGGCATCGGGTCCCTCCCGGCGCACGAACCAGACTGCGGCGGGGCCACCGTCACGGGGCAGGTCGCGCAGTTCTTCTTCCCAGATGTGATGATGGATCACGCGGTGTCCTCCAGGTCGGGGTACGGGGAGGTTCCGCGATCACTGCAGGATCAAGGCCAGTCGACAGCGGAGCTTCTTCCGCGCCGCAAAGGTCACACGGGCACTCTGGGCCGGAACATCGGATCATGGTGAAGTGTCCCGCGAGGCGGCGTCGCGGTCGATCAACCGAGGGATGCACCGTCAGGCCAGCCGCGAGCGGGCTCCGGGGACGGTGTTACCCGGGCGACACGGTGCGGTCGGGCGGGACGGTCACGAACCCAGCCGCACGTCCACGCCGCCGTCGCCGCTGGTGACTTCGCCCACGATCCGGGCTTCTAGGTCCGGCAACGCGCCCAGATCCACCTCGGGCGACGCGATCACGCAGAGTCCGATTCCCATGTTGAACACCCGGTACATCTCGGCCGGATCCACGCCGCCGCGATCTCCGATGAGCCGGAACAGCGGCGGCGTGTTCCAGGCCGTGGTGTCGATCACGGCACGCAGGCCTTGGGGCATCACCCGGGGAACGTTGTCGTAGAAGCCGCCGCCGGTGATGTGAGCCAGGCCGCGTACGGCGGCGCGTCCATGGGCGTCCCAGATGGTGCGCAGATGCGGCAGGTAGCTGCGGTGTACGGCCAGGAGCGCATCGGCCACCGACACGCCCAGTTCTTCGGGCACGTCGTCCAGGGCGAAGCCCGCGGTCTCCAGCAGCACCTTGCGGGCCAGGGAGTAGCCGTTGGTGTGCAGCCCCGTGGACGGCAGGCCCCAGATGCGGTCGCCGGCGGCGATCCGCGATCCGTCGATGAGATCCTCCTCGCGCACGCGGCCGACGATGGTGCCGGCGAGATCGAACTCGCCGGGAGCGTAGACGCCCGGCATCTCGGCGGTCTCTCCGGCCAGGAGCGCGCAGCCGTTCTCGCGGCAGGCGGTGGCGAAGCCCTCCAGGACCGCCGGCAACACGTCCTCGTTCAACGTGCCGGTGGCGAAGTAGTCGAGGAAGAACAGCGGCTCGGCGCCCTGCACCAGAATGTCGTCCACGCAGTGGTTCACCAGGTCCTGGCCCACGGTGTCGAAGCGACCGGCCTGCACGGCGACCATGACCTTGGTGCCCACGCCGTCGACGCTTGCCACCATGAGGGGTTCGCCCGGCGCGGCCTGGTAGAGTCCGCCGAAGGCTCCGGTGTCGCTCTTGACCCGCTCGTCCCAGGTGGATCGGATGGCGGACTTGGCCCGCCCCAGGGCGCGCGTGGCTGCGTCGATGTTGACCCCGCTGTCGGCGTACTTCATGAGATCCTCACGGTGAATCGGTGTGTTTGAGACCCAAGATGAACATCCAGAGCGGTCCTACGAGACGATGGACTGCTTCTCTTCGTCCTCGGCCAGGTTCGGCTGGAACGGAATGGTCGTCGCCCGCATCTCCCGCATGTTGTTGAACTCGCCCTGATGATAGAGCCGCAGCATGCAGTCGACAACCCGCTCCTCGAACTGGGTGCCCTTGTAGCGCACCAGTTCCTCCATGGCCTGTTCCACCGACAGCGCCTTGCGGTACGGACGGTCGCTGGTCATGGCGTCGAAGGCGTCACAGACGTTGAGAATGTGGCAGCCCAGGGAGATCTCGCCATCCTTCTGGCCGTGAGGATAGCCGCGGCCGTCAGGACGTTCGTGGTGGTGCCGCACCAGCTCGGTGGCGTCGGAGAGGAACTTTATCTGCTCGACGATGTCGGCCCCGATGGTGGGGTGGGTCTTCATGACCTCGAACTCGCTGTCGGTGAGCCGGCCGGGCTTGCAGATGATCTCGTTGGTGATGGCGATCTTGCCGATGTCGTGCAGCAGACCGCCGTACTCGAGGGTCTCGAGCTCGTCCTCGTCCATGCCCAGGTCCTTGCCGATGCGCACGGCGTACTTGGCCACGCGGTAGCTGTGTCCGTGGGTGTACGGCTCGTCGGCCTCCAACGCTGTCGTGAGCGCAGCGATGCTGTTGATGTGGGCTTCCTTGTTGCGCTGGTAGAGACGGTCGCTCTGGTAGAGCGCCAGCACGGGGAACAGGAAGAGCACCAGGGTCCAGGCGCCGGCCTGCATGTACAGCAGCACCACCATGGCGGCGAACGGAAGGTCGAGCAGGGCCCGCAGGCGCGCCCAGTTATAGGTGCGGCGGTAGACCCGTTCGAAGGGCAGCTTGGTGTCGAGACTGATGATCACCCCGAGCATGAACTGGTTGACCACCGAATGAACCAGCATGGCGGCCGACAACGGGATGAAGAACAGAGGCCCCTGGAATGCGTCGGACCAGGGCAACGCCTCGTAGACCAGTCCCGCCACACCCGCGGCCGTACCCAGCATGGCCGAGTTGAAGATGGCCTTGCGCGGGCTGCTGCCCTTCTGGACCAGGCCGCGAACCAGCGCCGAGACGGCCTCCATCACAGCGGCCGGCGCCGCGCCGAAGAGCGCGATCACCGATAGCACGATGCACTTGGAGGACATGACCCGGCCACCGGAGGCCTGCGATTCGCCCAGGCGGGTGTCGGCGCCCCAGAGGAACGCGAAGAACACCAGCAGCGATGGCCACGGCAGCGAGCCGGTCTGCCGGTTCTGCACCAGGTAGGCGAGCAGGCCGTAGCCCACCAGGACGAATGCCCAGTAGGCCAGGTGGAACAACCAGCGGGAGTTGTTTCGTTCCGTGCCCAAAACCGCGACTTCCTAAGGGACCTCGCCATCCGTCGCTAAAGAGGATGACTTTAGTTTAAGCAACAAA
>PIVY01000201.1 GCA_003353795.1 bacterium | reverse complement strand
GCCAGGACCAGGGCGCCGGCCAGGATCGCCGACTTGAACCCGGACCAGGCTCGAACCACGATGCCCCTCGCCTGGGCGTTGATTTTGTCAGTCAAGAGCTGCTCCCCCTGCAGTACGCAGACACCACGAGGGTATTGCCACGGCTGACGCCTTCGTCAATGTTCGACGCCCGCGGCGCTGTCGCGAGGCAGGCAACCATATTTGCTCGGCAGAAATAATGACTCTACACATGCTCATCGGACACGCCGAGCAGTTCTAGCAGACTGCGTCACATCGCGAAAACGCAATTTCGAAGATCATTATGGGCGAACTTGGTGTTTCGCCGACTTGATGGCGTCGGCGCGGGATGTGAGAAGAGGGTTGTGAAGCACTCAAACCACAACCCGCAACCGGAGCCAGCGGCATGATTACCCGGGTGACGTCCCGCGGCAAGCGCTCCGCCGGAGCGCGCCATGCCGATGCCTGTGCCTGTTCAGCGGACCTTCGCTGACCCCGAGTTCATCTGTCCCGATTGCCTCGAACCTGGGACTCTGGCCTGGTTGCTGGCCAGGCACCCGCCAATGTACTGCCCGGATTGGCTCATGGAGTCGTGGGAGCGCCGCGGTCTTCCTGGCCGGGATCCTCGTCCTGCTCGGGCGCTGTTGGCCTGTTGTCTTCTGCGCCGTCACGCCGGCATCAGCCGTCGTCGTGCCGCTCGGCAGGCGTGCACGAACGCGGAGTGGCGGGCGGCGATGGGCATGAGCTGGCTGGACAGCCCGCCAGATGAAGCGGCGCTGCGCCGCTTTGAGAGGTTCCTCCGCCGCGAGGATCCGAGCAGCGGTCTCGGGTACTACGAGCTGCTCCACGACCACGTCGTCCGTGCGTGCCTTTCGGCCGGCCTGGGAGGCCCGGAGGCGGTGTGGGTGATGGACAGTACGCCGATGCTGTGCTTCGGCGCAGTGATGGACACGATCAACCTCCTGGGGTCTGGTGTGAGGTATCTGGTTCGCGAGTGGGCAAACGCGACGGGCCGCGACATCGCGAGCGTCGCGGAGGAGTGGGATGCGCCTGTGGTGGTCGCCAAGAGCACAAAGGGCCACTTCAGGATCGACTGGTCTGACGGCGAAGCGCGCGCTGAGGCCACAGACGCCTTGGTCGGCATGGCCGTCCGCGTGTGCGAAGGCATCTGGACCTGCCTGGCCGCCGTCGCTCCCGAGCGGCGACAGGACCTGCTCCAGTGGTGCTTCTTCGTCGCGAAGATCGTCTCGGACGACCTGGAAGAGGATGGCCACGACCGCATGGTCGTAGCCCGTCGGGTCGCCTCTGGTCGTCTGGTCAGTCTGACGGATCCGGAAGCCCGCCACGGTCGGAAGAGCCGCAGCAAGACGTTCAATGGATTCAAGCTCCACGTGCTCGGTGACGCTGTCATCGGGCTGATCGCGTCGGTCGAAGTCACAGCCGGCGACGTTCACGACAGCCGACCGGCACCGCTCCTGCTGGCCAAGGCGCAGACGCTCGTGTCCAACCTGGACCGCGTACTGGCCGATCACGCCTATGGTGCCGTCGGACTTGTCAAGGAAACCCTTGACGAGCTGGGGATCGACCTGTTCGCGCCTCCGATGACGCTTCCGAAGAAGGACCCCGACACCATCACCAAGCAGGACTTCGCCATCGACTTCGAAGCTCAGACCGCGACCTGTCCGGCCGGGGTGACGACGGACGACCGACGCACCACCAGGCTGCAGCGCAACGGTGGCAAGGAGTGCATGGTCTTCAAGTGGCCGAAAGAGGCCTGCATCGGCTGTCCGCTCGCCGAGCGATGCATGGGCGCCAGCCGGGTCGGAAGATCGGCGGGTCGCAGACTCGAACTCCATCCACTCGAGGAGGAGCTTCGCAGTCATCGAGCCCGCTGGCAGCACCCAGATGTGCGCGAGGACTACCGCCGTCGGAGCGAGGGGGAACGGCTGATTGCCTTGATGGTCGGACACGGCTGCCGCAGCGCCGACACCTGGGGCCTCGACCGCGCACGCCAGCAGGCCCATGAGGTTGCCACGAGCTGCAACTTGAGTGCGCTGGCCAAGGTACTGGGGGCAGAGGAGCGCGAGGCATGGAGTCGCCGACACCCCAAGGCGCCTCCACCACGACCCCGGCCGCGCAAGAGGCCAACGGTAGCCGGCACCAGCCAGCTACCGTTGCCGATCGTCAACGCTGGCCCGACCAGCGCTTGATCAGTCCGGTGAGAGTACCAGCGACCCGGTCGGCGGCCTGCACCACCGCTATGGAGCCATTCCGGTCCACCAGCCCCATCAGCGCGATGGCTTCCGCTGCGCAGGCGGCTTCGCCGGCCTCCTTGCGTGCGATGCCGAATGCATTGCGCTTTTCACCTGCGGTTCGCCCGTTGGCGCCTTCTCCGGTGTTGAGCACGACCGAGCCAGCCGACCGGAGCAGCTGATTGCCGAAAGTCGCGTAGCCAGCAGGCAGCTGATCGGCGAGTCTCTTGGCTGCCAGGAGCAGGTCCAGAGCGTAGTCGTAGGCGACGAGCTTGTGATGGGGGAAGTGGGTCTGGGTGATGAACTTCAAGGGAGCACCTCGTTGGTTGGTGTTCGAGGCGCCCCAGTCGCGCGGGACGATTGCTGTCAACCCGAAGGGCGGCGCGGTGGGCCCCTGCAGGCCGAAGGGGCGCCAGCCACTGAGGCCGAAGGGTGCCGCGCCGGGCGCGCTTGCGCGCCTTGACTGCTTCGACCCGCGCGACATCCTGGGCGCCGACGCCAACCAACGAGGGGCTGGCCTCCTCGGCCTTCGGCCTGCGGCGTCCGTCCTTCGGACCCCCTGGGTTCTGCGCGCAGATCGTCCCCCATCCGCGCGGTGACAGCGTGGAGGTGCGAGTGGAGGTGCGAGCGGAGGGCTGAGGGCGCCCCCGTGCGAGGGCGGGTGGATGTGGATGTGGACGTGGAAAAGGACAAGGACAGAGCCCGCCAGGCCTGCCGGCTCCCCTCCACCTCCTGCCCCACGCGGGCCCGATGGATCGGGCCCCTACCTCCGGCCCTTCCACCTCCTCTCCCACCACGCCACTTCCCCTCGCACTCGCACGTCCACCCGCACGTCCACCGGGCGCTCTGTCACCCGAAAACGAGGGATCTGACGCAGCCTGCTAGTCCCCCGTCGCTCAAGTTCGCAGCCTAATCCTGCTTGTCGGCATGGGCGTCAAGGACGGCTCCACAGTAGCGTGCGAGGCGCTCCAGGATCTCGTCCGCTGACTTGGTCCAGTTGAAGGGGCTGGGGTCCTCGTTGTGTGCATCAAGGAACTCGTTGATGGCTGCTATGAGCTCGCGCACGGAGTGATGCACGCCGCGCTGTAGCTGCCTTCTCGTAAGGATGGAGAAGAAGCACTCGACCTGGTTGAGCCAAGAGGCATGGGTGGGTGTGAAGTGGACTTTGAAGCGAGGATGCCTTGCCAGGAAGTCCTTCACAGCGGGCGCCTTGTGGGCCGCGTAGTTGTCCATGATCACGTGGATATCGAGTTCCTTTGAGACGTTGCGGTCGATGACCCGGAAGAACTTCACCAGGTCGACGGCACGGTGACGGGGGTAGCAGCGCCCGATGACATTGCCGGTCGCCACGTTCAGGGCGGCGAACAGCGTGGTCGTGCCATTGCGCTGGTATTCGGGTGTCCCCCGCTCGAGTTGTCCGGGGCGCATCGGCAGCAGGGGCTGTGTCCGGTTGAGCGCCTGGATCTGCGACTTCTCATCGACCGAAAGCACGACCGCGTTGGCCGGAGGGTTCATGTACAACCCCACCACGTCGCGCACCTTGTCCACGAAGAACGGATCGCTTGAGAGCTGGAAGGTCTCGCTACGATGAGGCTTCAGGCCGAATGCACGCCAGATACGCGCCACCGAGTCCTTGCTCATCCCGACTCGCCCAGACATCGACCGGGTGCTCCAATGCGTCGCCCCCTTCGGTTTGGTCTCGAGCGTCAAGGCGATCACCTCCTCGACCTTCTCGTCCGTGACCGTGCGCGGCGGCCCGCTGCGCGGGGCGTCCGACATCCCGTCGAGACCATCCTCGAACCAGCACTTCCGCCACTTCGTCACCGTTGAGACGACACAGCTCACCCGCTCGGCGACCTCGCCGTTCGTCAGCCCATCCGCGGACATCAGGATGATCCGGGCCCGTTGCCCGATCCGGTAGTCGATCGTCGTGCGTCGGGTCAACGACTCCAGTTCCGCTCGCTCGGCGTCAGTCAGAATGATCGGGCGACGGGGACGTCCTCGGGCCATGGCTTCCTCCTATGTGGAGGAGGTCTACGGCGGGTCGGACAAAAAATTGCCCGAGAACTCTTGCGACGGGGGACTAGATGACCCCGGCGGAAATGGCGACGCGATCGGTTCCCTGCCGAGCGGACGTCACCCTTGGGTTGTTTGGTGGGGGCACCTCCCTGCGCCTCGCGTGCCTCGGTCCGATGGCGCCCGTTGCGGCAACTCACCTCGTACGGGGGGCCTCGACAGGATGGTGCGACTCTTCCGGCCCGTTGCGCGCATGTCCGCCAGGCTTGCGCGTGCCCGCCCGCCGTCAGATCGCCGAGAACGCTGCCGCCTACCAGCCCCTTGGGATGGCGCTTGACGGTCGTGTGAGTGCCGTCAGCCCGGACTTGTGAGGGCGGGGCGCCGCCGGGAAACGGTCGGGGCCCCGCCGGGCCCGGCCGCCAGCCCCCCCCAGCACGCCGTCGGCACCTGTGCCGCCCCGCTGGTACCAAGGTCGGCTGGAGGCATGGAGGGACCCGGTACTCCTGCGGGCGGCCGGTCCATCCAGACCGGGACCGGAACCCGCCCGTTTCCCGGCTCGCCACGGTGGGTAGCGGAGCAACCGGGGGCGGGGCGAGGTCGTCGACCGTGGGGCGCGCGGATCCGGGGCACCGCTGGCGCGTGGGCAGCCAGGTTGCTGCGGAACTGATCCCGGGATCAGTTGATCCATGCGCACCCCGGGCTGGCTTGTCCGGTCGTCCTGTCGCGACTTGTCGTCCTGTCGCGACTTGTCGTCCTGTCGCGACTTGTCATTGTGGGTTGACAGGTTTTCACCTTGGTTTCCGGCGACGTCACTGCCACGCCTGCGGGGGCGGCTTCCGCGGCCAAGGTGGCCCCCTGGGGGGTCGCGACAAGGCGTTGCACCTCAGAGGGTGGAGCGGGTCCCGCAGAGCCGCCACACTGCCACCCAGAGACCCACGAAACCTCGATGATAAAGGTATCCACTACCTTTTCATTGAGGCTTCCATGCTGGAGTCCCTGACCGACGTTTCCGATTCCGATCTCATCCACCGCCTCCAGGAGCTGGTGGCCACACACAACGACCTCACCGCGCAGGTGGTGGCCCACATCGGTGAGGTGGATGCCCGCAAGCTGTACGCCGACGCGGCCTGTAGCTCTATGTTCGGCTACTGCACGACTGTGCTGGGCCTGTCCGAGAGCGCCGCCTACAAGCGCATCGCGGCGGCCCGGGTGGCGCGGACCTACCCGGTCGTGCACGACGCCCTGGCGGAAGGCCGGCTCCACCTCACCGCGGTGGCGATGCTCAAGGCGCACCTGACGGCGGACAACCACCCGCAGCTGATCGAGGCGGCTGCCGGCAAGTCCAAGCGGGAGCTGGCGCGCCTGCTCGCCGACCGGGCCCCGAAGCCCGATGCGCCCACGCGGATCCGCCGGCAGCCGAAGCGACCAGGTGGAGACCGTCCCGAGGGCGGCGATCGTGCTGGCGTGCAACCTGCGGCGACCGCGCATTCCGGTGCGGCGCAGCGGGGTGATGCGACCAGGACCAGCGAGCTCACGAGGTCCGAAACCTCAGGGTCTGAGACGCCAGGTGCCCAGGACCCGCCTGCCACCTCGCCACTGGACGACGGGCGTGCCACCGGTCGGGTCGAGCCGCTCGGCCAGCAGCGCTACAAGATCCAGTTCACCGCCCCCGAAGCATGGGTCGACAGGCTCCGGCAGGCCCAGGACCTGCTGAGTCACCGCGTGCCGGACGGTGACATGGTCGAGGTGCTCGACCAGGCGCTGACATTGCTGGTAGAGCAGGTACGGGGGGAGCGCTTCGCCGTTTTGAAGGCGGGCGGCAAGAAGGAGAGGGTTCCGCCAGTGCCGACTGATCCCGGGATCAGTCGAAGCTCGCGCCACATCCCCAACGCCGTCAAGCGGGAGGTCTTCGAGCGAGACGGCGGACGCTGCACTTTCGTCGACTCGCAGGGCCGTCGCTGTGGCGAGACCCGGTTCATCGAGTACCACCATTGCCTGGCCTGGGCGAAGGGGGGCGAGCACTCGGCAGCCAATGTCACGCTGCGCTGCCGGTGCCACAACGGGCACGCCGCCCGTCAGGACTTTGGTCCGGCCTGGATGGGCGCTGCCCACATCGCCGCCAGGGTGGGCGTCCAGACCTCGCTATTGGGCTGGCCGGGTCCGGCCGGCTGAGGGCCTCCGCTTCGGGCGGGACTTGCGCCCACCTTGCCCTGGGTGCCCTCGGATAATAGTGCACTGAGATATTGACAGGTCAATAGTCATGATCCAGGCTTCCATGTCTCACCCGACAAGGTAGCCATGGCCAGAGCAGTGCAGATCACAGTGTCGGAACGCCAGCGGTCCACCTTGGACGCCTGGAGTCGGAACCGCGCCTGCGCTCCATACCGCGTGGTGGAACGGAGCCTCATCGTCCTGATGTCCGCGGACGGCACGCCCAACATCGAGCAGGCGCGGCGCCTCGGGGTCGATCGGCAGCGCGTGCGTCGATGGCGTACCCGTTGGGCGGCAAACGAGAGCCGGCTGACCGAGGCCGAGCAAGCCGGCGCGACCGACAAGGACCTCGCCAAGCTCATCGCCGAGGTGTTGGCCGACTTCGACCGCCCCGGTGCCCCCTCGATCTTCACCGCCGAGCACCTCACGCAGATCATCGCCGTGGCCTGCGAGCCTCCGTCGGACAGCAACCTCCCCTTGACCCACTGGACGCCCTCCGACCTCGCGCGGGAAGTCATCAAGCGCGGCATCGTCGAGACGATTTCGCCGCGACACGTGGACCGCATCCTAAAAGGGGGGATCTCCGTCCGCATAAGAGCCGGTACTGGCTGAACTCCAAGGACAAGCAGGAGGCTCCGGAGCAGTACGAGGCCGACATCAGGAAGGTGTGCGAGATCTACGCTGAGGCTCCTCGTCTCCACGAAGAAGGCGCCCACACCATCAGTACAGACGAAAAGACGGGGATCCAGGCCATCGAACGCCTCCAGCCCACGCTCCCTGTCCGTCCCGGGTCCATCGAGCGCGTCGAGTTCGACTACCGCCGCCACGGGACCCTGTGTCTCATCGCCAACTTCGATGTCGCGACCGGGAAGGTGATCCTGCCGACCATCGGCCCCACTCGGACCGAAGCTGACTTCTCTGCCCACATCGAGCGCACCATCGACACGGACCCCAACGCGGCCTGGACCTTCGTCCTCGACCAGCTCAACACCCACAAGTCGGAGTCGTTGGTGCGCCTCGTTGCACAACGGTGCGGCATCGACGACGCTCTCGGCGTCAAGGGAAAGAGCGGTGTCCTCAGGTCGATGGCCGCCCGCAAGGCATTCCTCGAGGACCCCGACCACCGGATCCGCTTCGTCTACCCCCCGCGCCACACCTCCTGGCTCAACCAGGTGGAGATCTGGTTTTCCATCCTCACCCGGCGCGCCCTCAAGCGAGCGTCCTTCGCATCGCTGGAAGCCCTCGAACAGCGGCTCCGCGAGTTTATCGACTACTTCAACGCCGTCCTCGCAAAGCCCTTCAAGTGGACCTACGCCGGCAAGCCGCTCCACGCGGGAGGGTAGTCCGAAACGTAGGCACCGTCGGTCCAAGCAGGCGACGACATCCCTCGAAGCCCCCTGGGGCGGATCCCGTCCGGCACAGCGAGCGCCGCCGCCGGGGCCAGTCCGCAACCCTCGATCGGCGCCCCCACCTGCCGCGCCCCGCCGCCGTCCCTCCAGCCCGGCGCTGGCCCCTCCCTGCACCTCGTAGCAGCGCCTCATGAGGGCGAGGACGCGCAGGCAGGGGAGCGCCGGGCCCCTCGCACAAGCGAGCGCAGCGAGCGCGGAGAGGGTGGCGCGACCTTGCCGGAGCGGCCGCGACCGATACAACTCCTACGAGGTGCAGGGAGGCGTTCCGCCACCCAGCTCCGGGGTGACGCGCGTTCGGCCTGGGCACGATCGCGTCGCCATTTCCGCCGGGGTCATCTAGTCCCCCGTCGCTCAAGTTCGCAGCCTAATCCTGCTTGTCGGCATGGGCGTCAAGGACGGCTCCACAGTAGCGTGCGAGGCGCTCCAGGATCTCGTCCGCTGACTTGG
>PIVY01000329.1 GCA_003353795.1 bacterium | reverse complement strand
TGGAGGACGTCGAGGCGTCGTCCGCGAAGGTCGAAGACTTCGAGGCGCGCGGGACCGCCGACGTCCAGCGAGAAGCGCAGCTCCGTACTTGGGTTGAACGGATTGGGAGCGGCGCGCAGTTCGATCTGCGCGACCATCGCCGTCGGCGTGACCCCGGTGGTGACCAGGTTCTCGAGTTGCACGAGGATCAGATCGACCGGGGAAGCATAACTGGCGATGCGGACCGGACCGGCGCCGAATCCGAAGCTGAACACGCCGTCGTGGCCATAGCGCCAGGCGGCGCCGAAGGGGCTGTCGGTCCAGGACGGATCCACGGTCACGGCGGGGAAGATGCCTAGCGGCGTATCCACCGGATCGCGCGCGATGCAGGTCACCTGGACGTCGAGCAGGCCGTGCCAGTGGTCGCCCGACTCCTCGATCTCGAACACATTGACCTCACTGACGACGGACTCGCCGCACTGGAGCTCGGGATCCAGGTAGACCGCCGGCGGCGTGTAGTAGAACTCCTGCAGGTCACCGACCAGGTACTCCATCCCGTGCAGGAGCGTGCGCCCGTCTGCATCCACGCTCCAGTAGGTGATCCCGACGAGGTCGCCGTCGATGGTCTCGTAGCGTGGGAAGCACGACTGATCGTGCCACTGCACCTCGCCGGCCATGGTCAGGGTCATGGCGGTCGGGGGATCGTCGTCTTCGAGCGTCCAGATGGCGCCGGGGACCAGGGGAAAATAAGGCGAGGCCAGCGCCGGCACCGCGAGCGCCAGCAAGACCACGAGGATCACGGTTCTCATGAGAATTCCCTCCATGTCATCGTTCGTGGGGCAGGCGTTCCGGTGAGTCGGAGGCGCTGCGGCCGTTCCCGATCGCGGGATCCGACGGGCATGGAGGTGGAGATCCTGAAACAGGAACCCCGCCCAGCAGCTTCGCGAAGCGTCTGCCGGACGGGGTCCCTGGTCTCGAACCAACCGGGGAGGGCCCCGGAACGATCTACTTCACCAGACTCATCTTCTTGGTGAGCAGGTCGTCATTGGTCGTCAAACGGTAGAAGTACGTGCCCGACGCGGCCTGCTGGCCCGTGTCGGTCATGCCGTTCCACACGATGGAGTGATCGCCGGCGACCAGATTGCCGTCCACGAGAGTACGGATCAGCTGGCCACGGGCGTTGAAGATCTCCAGCTTCGCCGGACCGGTCTGGTCCATGACGAGGGCGATCTTCGTGCTCGGGTTGAAGGGGTTGGGAGCGTTCTGCAGCAGCATGGAGCCGGCCAGGGGCACATCGTCGGCGCCCAGCGGATTCAGCAGACCCATCCAGTCGAGGGCGCCGTCGATGATGGCGACGCGGTCGGCCTCGGTGGGCACGCGCTCCAGACCCCAGGGGAGGGTCAGGACCTTGTAGTTGCCGTACTCGGTCTGGACGCCGGCAGGGTCGCCGTTGCCGAAGCGGAAGGCCTCGGTGACGTAGGCTTCCTGGCCGTTGAGCAGCGAGATCTGGTCGGGATCGCCGCCGGCCAGGGTGAAGCTCAGGCCTTCACCCACGGTGCCGGGCTGGCCGTCGATGACCAGGGTGCCGGGATTGACGTGGGCGTAGTTGAAACGCAGCTTGAGCTGGTACCACAGACGCGCGGAGCCACCCTCGTTGTGGAGGCTCTCGAGGAGATTCTCGCCGGCCAGGATCAGGTTGCCGCCGCCGGCGAGGTAATCGTTGAGAGCGTTGCGGTCGTCCACGTCCATAGTCTGACCATTGGCGCCGGACTGCCAGATCACGGCCTCGTAGCCCGCGAGATCGCCGGCTGCGACACCAGCGAAACCACGATCCCAGATGGCGTAGGTCTTGCCGGAGGGATCGATGGCCGGACCGTAGATGTCCCAGGCGAAGCCCGCACCAGCATCATCGGAGATGAGCAGCAGGTCGGTGCCGCCGGCGAGCGCCACGTACTCGATGCTGTCGACGATCTCTCCGGTCGACTGGCTCGTCACGTCGACGACCACGCGTCCGGAACCGACGTCGCCGGTGTTCATGACGACGTTGAAGTCCGTCGTGGCGTACGGCTC
>PIVY01000953.1 GCA_003353795.1 bacterium | reverse complement strand
CATCGCCCGCGGCGAACCGGCCGCGGCCCGGGACGCCCTGTCCACCGCCGTAAAGGACCTCGCCGACGCCCCCTGGCTCGGGCACCGACACCGTGAGGCGGAGGCCCTGCTCGCGACGCTCGCCGTGACCGAGGCCCGCTGACCTACTTCGCTGACTTACTCTGCCGGCCCCGTGGCCCCCGGGTCCGCCTCGATCCACCGCCGCAGTCCGAACGTGCCGAGATAGAAGAGCGGCGTGTCGAGCAACGCGATGCCGGCCTTGAACAGGTACTGTCCGACGACGATGCCGAGCCAGGTGTCGAAGTCGAGGCGCCCCGTGTCCGGGTTGCCGTCGTACATGGGCCAGATGACCAGCGCGATGGTGACCACCGTCACCGTGTCGAGCAGCTGGCTGAAGACCGTCGAGCCGTTGTTGCGCAGCCACAGGTGCCGTCCCTTGGTGAGCCGCTTCCAGAATTCGAACACGTGCACGTCGACGAACTGGGCCGCGAGGTAGGCGC
>PIVY01000952.1 GCA_003353795.1 bacterium | reverse complement strand
GTCGATCTCGCGGCCGATCATCCGCAGGGACTGGCGGGCATACTGATGCAGGTAGACGAGCCGCATCCCATCCGACGACCACTTGGGCAGACGCACCATTCCCGGCCCCTGGGTCACCGGGGTCAGCTCTTCGGTTTCCAGATCCTTGACCCAGACATGGTCGAAGTCCTCGTCGGGTCGGCGCCAGGCAAAAGCAAGGTAGCGACCGTCGGCCGACAGCGACGGATCGTACTCGGATCCCTCCAGGGACGTGGCCGGGCGATGGTCGGTGGCCAGGACGGCCGGACTCGGCGGCAACGAAACCTGTCGACGGAGCTGGATGATGATCAGGACGACCAGCATCGCCATGACGAACAGGGCGACCATGCGCCCCCCGGGCTGAGTTCGAATCCGGCTGCTCGCCGTCTCGGTGATATCCCCCGGAGTCTCGGTCTCCTGAGCGACCGGCGCGATCAACCGGTAGCCCTCCTTGTAGATGGTCTCGAGGTAGCGTGGCCGGC
>PIVY01000951.1 GCA_003353795.1 bacterium | reverse complement strand
TATCCAGTCTCGGCGCCCAGCACGCCACCGGCACCGGCGCCATCCAGGGACTGCGCGAGGTCGAGCGCCAGCTGGACGATTCGCCGGCCAATGTCCTCCATCTTCGCGCCGGTTACTTCATGGAGAATTTCCTCTACTCCATGCGGGCGATCCAGGAGGAGAATGCCATCAACCTGCCGGTCCACGGAGCGGTGAAGGCTCCCATGATCGCCAGTCACGACATCGCCGTGCTGGCCACCAATCTGCTCTGCGAACCGGACTGGGAAGGGCATGAGGTGCGGGAGTATGTTGGACCGAAATTCCGCAGCTTCGATGATGCCGCGAGGGTGTTCAGCGAGGTGCTGGGGCGTGAGATCAGGCACGTGCAGGTGTCGGCCGAGCATTCTCGGAACGGCATGGTGCGGCGGGGATGGAGCGAGAACTCGGCCAATCTGATCATCGAGATGTATCAGGCCCTGGCGGATGGGAAGCTCGTGCCGGAGGGCACGCCGCTGGTGGCG
>PIVY01000950.1 GCA_003353795.1 bacterium | reverse complement strand
ATAGCGAAGCCAATGCCCTGGGAGCCACCACTGCGGCTGAGGATGGCCGAGTTGATGCCCACCACCTCGCCCTGCATGTTAACCATGGCGCCGCCGCTGTTGCCGGGGTTGATGGACGCGTCGGTCTGGATGTGGTCCTCGTAGTCCATGAGGCCAATGGCGCGTCCCTTGGCCGAGACGATGCCCATGGTCACGGTCTGACCCACGCCGAAGGGGTTGCCCACGGCCATGACGCGCTCGCCCACGCGGACGGCGTCGCTGTCGCCGAATTCGAGGAACGGCAGGTCGCGGTTGGGCTCGATCTTGATGAGGGCCACGTCGGTCTGGGGGTCGGTGCCGATGATCACGGCCTCGTAGGTCTCGCGGTCGTTGAACGCGATGCGGATCGATTCGGCGTTCTCGACGACGTGGTTGTTGGTGACGATGTAGCCGTCGGCGGAGATCACCACACCCGAGCCCAGGCTGCGCTCCATGCGCTCGCTGTTGCCGTCAGGCTGCTG
>PIVY01000949.1 GCA_003353795.1 bacterium | reverse complement strand
GCGGGAGACCGCTACGACCGGGCGGCGGGAGAGCTCGACGTCCTCGACGCCTGGGAGTCCTCGGTCACACCCACGCTGTCCTACGCCAACAACTTCCAGATCTTCGGCGGGCGACATCATTGGAAGAACGGCCGTTTTGTCGTTGCAGCGGTCCAGCATCGCCGCCAGAACGCCCTCACCGGCAGCGGATCGGAAGATCTACACGACTGGACCCTGACCAGTCGCCTCGATGCCGAAGACCATCCCGCGGAGTGGTTTGCGTGGGATGCCGGCTACGAAGCCCGCCTCTCCGACACGCACCTGACCGTCGAGGACGCGGGATATTCGGGGATCTTGGTCGGCGACGAGGCCCCGGGTCTCGCCCGCGGAATCGAGGTGGACGACAGCATGAAGCGGGCGCGCTTCGGCACCTACGGGACCGCGCACTTCATCGCTGGCGACCTGCGCCTGATCCCCGGCGTCCGCCTCGGCTACGACACCGCTGGCTCCCACGTCCTCACC
>PIVY01000948.1 GCA_003353795.1 bacterium | reverse complement strand
GTCGGTGCCAGGACCACCCCGAGGGAATCGCGGGGCGCGGTGGTATCGTTGGCGCGACTCACGACCCTACGGGTCGTCCCCTCGAGCAAGGAGCCTCTCGACGATGTCCGAGCCCTCAGCACCTGACGGCGGTCTTCCCAGCTCCGAGGGCGACACGACCGCTTCTCTCTGGACCGTCTGCCCCGAGTGCTCGCTGCGCCACCGGCGGCGTCCGGACGGTGCTTGCCCCCGCTGCGGCGCTGGCGCCGAATCGACCTCGAACGAGGTCGCCGACGTGGTGAAGCGCTTCGCGACGCCGCAGCTGCATGCCGCGGATGTCGCCCAGGGGCTGCCCATGGGTTCCCGCGTCGTCGGTGGCTTCTTGATCCTGTGGGCCGTCACGACCTTCCTCTACCTGATCTTCATCCGGCCCAAGGGATCCGACTGGACCCCCCTGCACACCCTGGACCTGACCACCGCCTTGATCGACCTCGCCCTCGGCGCCCTGCTGGTGCTGGGTCTG
>PIVY01000328.1 GCA_003353795.1 bacterium | reverse complement strand
TCTCCATCAACTTCGTGCTCAGCCTGTTCCCGTGGACCCACGGTGTCGCCACCCAGATCTTCGAACTCGCCGCCGGTCCGCTCAAGACCACGGGCGCGGCCATCGTCAACGAGCTGCCGTCTCTCTTCTTCCTGGCCTTCATCGTCTTCGCGACCGTCTTTGTCATGCGTGCCGTCCGCTTCGTGTTCGACGAGGTCGAGCGGGGCCGGATCCGGCTGCGGGGGTTCCACGCCGACTGGGCGCGCCCCACGTTCAACCTGGTCCGGATCTTCCTCATCGGCTTCGCGGTGATCGTGTCCTTCCCGTACATCCCGGGCTCGGATTCGGCCGCCTTCAAGGGCATATCGATCTTCGTGGGTCTGATCGTGTCGCTTGGATCGGGCTCGGCCGTGGCCAACGTCATTTCCGGCATCATCCTCATCTACATGCGACCCTTCGCCGTCGGCGACCGCGTGCAGATCGGCGAATCCATGGGTGACGTGGTCGATCGCAACCTACTGACCACCCGGATCCGCACGCCCAAGAACGAGCGGGTCGTCATTCCCAACAGCAACATCCTGAGCGGCCAGATCATCAACTACACCTCGAAGGCGCGGACGCGCGAGCTGATCCTGCACACCTCGATCACCATCGGCTACGACGTGCCCTGGCGGCAGGTGCACGAGATGCTGCTGGCGGCGGCGGCGGCCACGGAGAACCTGATGGAGGAGCCGGAGCCATTCGTGCTGCAGAAGGCGCTCAATGACTTCTACGTGGAGTACGAGATCAACGCCCACACCGACAAGCCGCGCCTGATGACGACCACCTACTCGGAGCTGCACCAGAACATCCAGGACCGGTTCGACGAGGCGGGAGTCGAGATCCTGTCGCCGCACTACCGGATGATCCGGCGGGATGACGCGGCTCCGCCGGAGCCAAAGCCGATCAATGAGGAAGGTTCGAAGAATGACGAGGACTAGAGTCCGATCGGCGCTGCTGGCACTGGCGACCTTGATGGCCGTTCAATTCGTCGCCGGTGAAGCGGCGGCCCAGCGCGACCTTCCCCCACAGAAGGGCGGCATGACCTACGAACTGGGCATGCCACCGGTGTACAAGGGGCGCTCCGGATTCGAGCTGGGCGTGTACCGGCCGCAGACCGCCAGCGAACTCTACGGCTTCTACAACCTGGGCGTGTCCAAGGATCTCGGCAGTCCGGTGGTTGGCATCGCCGCCCTACGCCTCGAAGGCTATCTCGGCGTGTCGAGCCAGGCATTCGACGGCGGCGGCCGAGCCCTGTTCGAGATTCCCAGCTTCCATTTCGGGGTCGGTGTGGACTACAACGGCACCGACGCAGTCTTCGACGCCCTCTATGCCCTGGACCTGCCAGTGCATCGTGGAGGCCTCTTCGGCCGCGGCACTACCCTCGCGATCCGCTGGCTGCCCTCACGCGATCAGACCTTCTCCGTGGGTGTGAACGTGCCGCTCTGGGGCCGCAACATCGGCGCCACGCGGCCCAAGAAAGACCACGTACGCCTCGATTCACGCGATCCCCAGCGACTGACCGCGGAGCAATCGCAGATCGAAGGCGAGCTGGCGCTTACCCTCGACGAACTGCGCGAGCGCGCGGGCTGGTTGACCAGCCTCACGCAGCCCTTTGCCGAGCATGGCGGCGCCGACCCGCAAGAAGCCATGGCACCGGCCGTCGCCGAATTGACCACGCACATCGACTCCACCGACGCCCGCTTCCCCCGCGGCCACACCCTGCCCGAAGAGATCCGGGTCTTCCACGAGACCCTTGACCGCGCGTTCACCATCGCGGGCGGCCGGGGCGCCGACCTGGGGGCGGAGATCAGCCTCGAGGCCCGCGCCGTTCTCATGGACGAAGTGTTGATCCCCTACAACTACCTGATGGGCCAGCGCAAGAAGAACGACTCGCTCGTGGGCATGGTCGCTATCGCGCAGAGTGATTTCGCGGGCTGGGTCCTCACGCAACTCGAGCTCGAACGTCCGCAGGAGCGGCGGGTCTTCTTCGTCTTCCAGACCCTCTGCGACATCGTGGAAGAGCAACGCCGGGTGCTGCGCGA
>PIVY01000947.1 GCA_003353795.1 bacterium | reverse complement strand
ACCTCGCGGTCCACGGCGACGGTGTCCTGCTCGTTCATCGAGTACTGCGCGCCGGGCCCAGCCATCGCGACAGCGGCGATCATGGCTTCGAGCTGCATCATGATCGAGATGTCGCCATCGATCTGCAGGCGCCCACCCAGGAAGGCCTGGGCGCGGTCGAGCTCGCCGCTCTGCAGCGCGTGCCAGTCCTCAGCGGTTGCCGTCACGGTGACGTCCGGGTTCTCGACCGTGCCGTCGACGCGGGTACCGGTGCCTCTGTCGGCAACCAGATACCAGTCGTAAGCACCTTCGCCCGTGAGGTTGAACTGCACGTGCACGACGGTCTCGGTCACTTCCGTCACCTCGCCACCCACGTCATCACCGGGCGGCGGCAGATCGAGCAACTGCGCCAGCCGTTGCGTGCAGGCGTTGTTGGTCTGGAAGTCCGGCGTCGGCATCGGCGTGCCGACCTCCTGCATGATCGCCGCGACCCGCACCATGATGACGGCGAAGCGCATGGCCG
>PIVY01000946.1 GCA_003353795.1 bacterium | reverse complement strand
CACGTTGGCCGTGGCCCCGAAGCGCTGGCACTCGCGCGCCGCCGAGAGCGTCAGGTAGGTGAGTCCGCCCTTGGCCGCGGCGTAGTTGGGCTGCCCCAGGTTCCCCATCAGGAAGGCGTCGGACGCGGTGCTGATCAGCCGGCCGTAGAGCGGCTCGCCGCCGCCGGCCTTCGACTTCTCGCGCCAGTAGCCCATGGTGTGCTTGATCATGCAGAAGTGGCCCTTCAGATGGACCCGGATCACCGAGTCGAACTGATCCTCGGTCATCTTCACGATCATGCCGTCGCGGGAGAAGCCGGCGTTGTTCACCATGATGTTGAGGTCGCCGAACGTGTCGACGGCCGTGCGCACGATGCGCTGGGCGGCGTCCCAGTCGGCCACGTCGCCGAAGGCGGCGATGGCCTTGCCGCCGGCGTTCTCGATCTCGGCCACCACCGACTTCGCCGGGTCCTCGCTGGATCCGCTGCCATCGGCCTGAGTGCCCAGGTCGTTGACCACGACGC
>PIVY01000030.1 GCA_003353795.1 bacterium | reverse complement strand
CCGCCGAGACCGGTCGGAAGCGAAGGGGGGAGCGAAGATGTGGTAAAATCTTGGGATCGGGACCTCGCGAGTGGAAGATGGGGTGTGAGAGAGGTGCATTGAATTACCTATACCCCGGCCAGGCTCAGGATCTCCGCGCAGCGGCGGGTCGCCCGCGCCCAGACAGCCGCCTGACCTTCCCCCGGTGTCCATCAAACCGGAGGAAGCTCACTTCTTGATAGATGTACCAACCAGGAACGAGACCTAATGAAAGACATCCCTGGAATCGATGAAGACGGCAATCCTAAAAACGGCCCCTTCAAGCTGTTCTTCAAGAACGGCCTCGTCTCTTGCCAGGGTGAGTTCGACAACGGAAAGAAATCAGGAAAGTGGAAGTACTTTCTCAACAATGGCCAGATGCAGTCCTCCGGCAGCTTCGAGGACGGTAAGATCGTTGGTCGGTGGAAGTGGTTCTTCAAGACTGGCGAACCGCGGGCGACGGGCGGCTTCGACGATGAAGAGCAGAAGCACGGTGTATGGAAGCGATACCATGCCAATGGCCAACTCTGGGACGAAGGTCGCTTCGAACACGGCAAGAAGAGGGGCACCTGGAAGGTTTATGATGAGGCGGGCGAGCTCCTGAAGACGCAAACCTTCAAGTAGCGGAGCGGGCGCCTCCGTCTATCCACACGGCTCCCCAATAGGCGCTTCGAGCAGTCGGCTCACCCGACACGTCTCTTCGAGAATGTCTTGCGCCGCAGCTTCGAGATCGTTGCCGCGATTACGAGGCATGTGAACTACGATGTCCCGCAAGTGAGCTTTCATGCGCCAGTCAATGTGATGTCAACCAGGACGCGAACCATGAGTGACCCCTTTGTCCCGCGCGTCGGCGGAATCCTCAGCGCCGACATCGCCGTTCCCGAGCACGAACGTGAAGTGCGCTTCTACTCACGCGTGCTCACCACGGGTGAGAACCCGCTTTGGCGTGAGGATCTGATGAACAACCTGGGCACGCCGATCGTCGGCTTGGGCCCGCGCGCCGCGGAATATGATCACCTTCCGCTCCAATGGATGCCGCACATTCAGGTCGCCGATGTCGCAGCCAGTGTGAAGCATGCGCTCGATCTGGGCGGGAAAGAGCTCATGCACGATGAGAAGAGCCAATGGGCAGTGCTGCTCGATCCGAATGGGGCGGCGTTCGGGATCATCCCCGTCGTTCCTGCGGAGGCGGTCCCCCCAACTGAGGGCGTCGGGGCGCATGTGGGGCACATCTCATGGCTCGACCTCACGGTCTCCGACGCTTCGGCAACCCGTGACTTCTATCGACAGGTCGTCGGCTGGTCGGTGCAGGACGTCGAGATGGAGGACGCAAGCGAGCGTTACGCCGACTACGACATGGTCGACGCTGACGGAAATCCGGCGGCGGGCGTTCGCCACGCGCGCGGCGTGAACCTGGGTCTGCCGCCTGTCTGGATGATCTGCCTCCCCGTTGGCGACCTCGCCGAGAGTGTTCGTCGCGTTCGGGAGGAAGGGGGGAAGATCATCAAGGCGACACGGGGGAACGATGGGCAGTACGCACGTGCGGTGGTTCAGGATCCGGTGGGGGCGTACCTGGCGTTGGTGCCGGGATGAAGAATGTGCAGCGGCCTGACAAGGCGGTGCACCTGAAAGTGAGCTTCGCGCACCGAAGGTGAACACCAGGCCGTTCGGCAGACAGTCAAGGGAAGCCGCAAACGGCCGCAATCTACAAGCGCCACGGATCGGGCGACAACGTCTTCGGCGTCCGGGCCGACACCGAGACCGGTCGGAAGCGAAGGGGGGCGAAGATGTGGTAGAATCGTGGGGTCGGGGCCTCGCGAGTGGAAGATGGGGTGGGAGAGAGGTGCATTGGATTTGCAATACCCTTCTGGAGGCTGGCCGCGGTGGTAGACTGGTACCTCGTCCATCGCTTCGGGGATTTGACCTGGAGGAGGGATTCCATGCTTCGATTGTTCCTGATCGTCACCGCGATCGCGGTCGCTTTGCCGGCGATGGCACTCGACGGGCAACTGTCCCGCGGACTCGCCGCGAAATCGGTTCTCCAGGCAACGCCGCCGCCGCCCGATGCCGACGTGCTGCGACAGGGCGGTGACACCATCGCCGATGCGGTGTTCGTCACGCTGCCCGTGGAAATCACCGGGACCACCGTCGGCTACACCGACGACTACGACGAGGTCTGCCCGTACACCGGGTCGATCTCGCCGGACGTGGTTTACTCCCTGATGCTGCCGACGACCGATTGGGTCACCATCGACCTCTACGGGTCGGCCTACGACACCAAGGTCTACGTGTATGACGAGAACCTGAACCTCATCATCTGCAACGACGACTACTACTCCGACTACACGTCGAAACTCTTCGTCGAACTGGCTGGCGGGGTGACCCACTACGTGGTGATCGACGGCTTCGGCGGCGACAGCGGCGAATACTCGCTGACCATCGCCGCCGGCTGGGAACCTTGCACCTTGGTGACGCCCCCCGGCGCCATGGAGGAGGGCGAGCCGCCTCTGGTGGACGGGACCGGTATCCTCGATTGCCACAACGGGGGTTGCCAGTTCGTGGATGAATGCTCGGAAAGTACCTGGCAGTTCCTCGGTGGCGACTTCACCGGCGATCTCGTCTTCCACGGAGTCTCCGGTTGGTACCACGATGGCGGTGCGAATCTCCGGGACACCGACTGGTTCGAAGTCGTCTTCGGCTCCACCGGCATGATCGAGATCGAGGCCGACGCCGAGCAGCCGTCGTACCTGTTCGAGCTCGGTCCGCAGGACTGCGCTACTGTCGGCATCTTGCAGATCGTGTCCATCGGCGCCTGCCTGCCCGGCACCATGACCATCACCGGCGAGGTCGGCACGGTGGCCTGGATCTGGGTCGGCCCGCAAACCTTCGGATCGCCGACGGGTGTGACGCCTTACGAGTTCGACTACCTGCTGTGGTTGACCGGCCTGGAAAGCGGACCGGTGGCCGTGGAGGCAGCCAGCTGGACCGACGTCAAGTCTTTGTACCGGTAGCGCCCGCTCGTGAACGCGTGAGGCCTGGCTCTCGGGTCGGGCTCTCCCTATTGCGTCGCTGGGCGAATTCCTCCACCTTGCCAGGAGTGACTCCCACCACGAGGTGCCCGCGGTGATTATGGGCCGGATCTTCGACTGGACTTGCCTGCGAATGTCCGACATCTCGAATGCGCTACATATGTGTCGCTCGGAGATGTCGAGACGATCCCATCCCAAGGGCTATACCGCCGCGATTTCAGGCGTAAGCTCAGGGGGCGGCGACGTGATGGGCCTGGGCACTCCAGCAAACGAAGAACCATGACATGAATCAAGATCCACAACTCGACCAGAGCCTGGGCGATCCATCGCGGCCCCGTCCCACCTCGATCGATGCCGTCATCGTCGCCCTGGACGAGATCGTCGAACACTCCATCGACAACAACAGCGCCCTCGGGTATTTCGCGGCGCTCTATCGACGTGTCACTCGAGAGGTGGCGATCGGAATCGATGCGGGGGTCTTCCAGGACGGGAAGCGCATGGAGGAACTCGACGTCATCTTCGCCAACCGCTACCTCGCGGCCTACGACGCGCACCGCCGTGGCGAAACCGTCACGGGCTCCTGGCTGGCAGCCTTCGACGTGGAGAACCGCGCTGGTCTCTCCGCTCTCCAGCATCTGCTGCTCGGCATGAATGCCCACATCAATCTCGATCTGGGAATAGCGACCTGCGAGGTCGCGCGCGGAACGCCCATGCCGCTCAAGGCGGACTTCATGAAGATCAACGAGATCCTGGGCAGCCAGATCAACGCAACGCAGAACCGCATCGCCCGTTTTGTTCGACCACTGCGTCTGGTCGACAGGCTGCTGGGATCGATCGATGAGCAGCTCAGCCTATTCAGTATCGGCTACGCGCGCGACAAGGCCTGGACCCATACGCTCGAACTCTGCGCCAGCGACCAGGGCGATCGACCAGCGCTGATCCAGCAACGCGATGAAGCCGTGGCCGATTTCGCGCAGAAGCTGATACGGCCAAGAGGCTTCCTGGTGAAACTCACCGTCTTCCTGCTGCGACTGTTCGAACGCGGCACCACGGCCGAAAAGGTCCGCCTGCTCGCGGCGGACTGAACTCGTACGAGAACCCTGACCCTGGAGCGCATCCCATGAAGATCGAAGTACAGACGGACATCGCCGGATCCAAGGAAGACGTGTGGCGCGTCATCACGGATATCGACGGCTGCGCCGACACGATCCGCGGCATCGAGAAGATCGAGATTCTCGAGCGCCCGGACTCCGGACTGGTCGGACTCAAGTGGCGGGAGACACGGAAGATGTTCGGCAAGATCGCCACGGAGATCATGTGGATCACCGACGTGAAGGAACACGAGTATTACCAGACGCGCGCCGAGAGCCACGGCTCCGTGTACGTCAGCACGCTCTCCATCGCCGAGCGTGATTCCGGCGTCACGCTGACCATGCGATTCGGCGCCACTCCGCAGACCCTGGCGTCGAAGATCATGTCTGCGACCCTGGGGCGGATGTTCAAGGGCGCGACGGTGAAGGCCGTGCGGGAAGACCTCCACGACGTCAAGGTGGCGGTGGAAGGCAGTCGCTAGGGCTTCCGGCGCGGCCCCACGAGAATCGCCCTTAACCGCAGCCGCGCAGACGACGACATCGGATTGACGATGGACTAAACACGGGGAAATCATTATACTTAAACACAACAGGCCACTAGCTTGCTGGCACATGCTCGCGATCCGGCCTGCCGTGAGCGCCTGCATCGCTCACGGGATTGGCCCCCGGTTCACGCCGGGGGCCTGACTATTGGGTCATCGATTCAGGAAGGTCCCGGCTCTTGTCCGAAGATCCGCGCCCGCTGCCAGCGGTTGCTGCGGAAGCGGAGGTAGAGCACCAGCGCCATGACGGCATAGCAGCCGGCCGCCCCCAGCCAGGCCTGCGCGATGGTCCCGCCCCACACGATCACCAGCCACCAGCTCAACGGTATGAAGCCCAGCCAGAGCACGACCATGCTGGCGAGCATCGGGTAGCGTGTGTCACCGGCGCCCTGCAGCACGCCGACCGACACCATGCGCAGCCCGTCCGGGAATGCGAACACCGCCAGCACCGCCACCAGCCCGCTGCCCATCACGAGCACCTCCGGATCGGTGGAGAAGATCTGGAACAGCTGTCCGCGCAGCAGCAGGTAGACGGTCCCCAGCACCAGCATGTAGTAGATTCCCAGCTTGTAGACCTGCCGTGCGTAAGCCGCGGCCTGATCGCTGCGGCCGGCGCCGATCCAGTTGCCGGTCAGCACGCTGCCGGCGATGGTCAATCCCCACATGGGCATGAAGACCAGGCTCATCAGGTGCAGCGCAATGGTGTTGGCGGCCTGCTGGGCGGCGCCCAGGGTACCCACGATGATCATGAAGGCCGTGAAGCCGCTCATGTCCACGAAGTTCTCGAACGCGGCTGGCGAGCCCACCTTGAAGATGCGGCCGAGTTGCCCGAAATCCGGCCGGCGCGGCTTGTGGATGGCGTAGCGCTCCCGGTGCCGGCGTGGTCCCACCAACATGATCACCTGGAACAGCGCTCCCACGGCGGTACCGATACTCGTGGCGATGGCCGCGCCCTCGACCCCCATGGCCGGTACCGCCAGCCAGGTCGTGCCGAAGAGCGTGAAGCCGCTCCAGCCGAAGATGAGCCAGATGTCGAGCACGATGTTCAGGCCGTTGCCGATGACGCCCGCCCACATGGGAACCATCACCTGCCGCCGTCCCTGGAAGAAACCCATGAGGCAGAAGCCGATCTGGGTGAACACCGCGCTGGCCGACCGCCACTTGATGTAGAGGTAGGCGTGTTCGAGCACGGCCGGGTCGTTGCGGGTGAAGGGCAGGATGAGGTGCGAGTAGAAGCCGAAGACCTGCAGGAGCAGGCCGCAGAAGATGGCCACGTAAAGGCCCTGCCAGGTGTAGTCACCGATGGCGCGGTCGTCGCCGCGGCCGTGGGCCTGGCTCACGAAGGTGCCATTGATGCGGCTGAGGTTGTTGACCAGGCTGTAGGCGGTCCAGGTGATCACGCCGCCCAGTCCCGAGGCCGCCAGGTCGATGGTGGAGAAGCGGCCCAGCAGCGCCGAGTCGACCCACCACATGAGCGTGTGCGAGAGCATGGCCAGCACCGTGGGCCAGGCCAGGCGGGTGATCTGACCAGCCTCGCGCACGCGGAAGGCGCCCAGCGCGGTCGTGCTGGGGGAGGTGTCGATGAGGGGGTAGCGGGGCTGGTCGGCCATGGTCGCTCAGGCTTCGGGCAGCGGGACGAAGTAGGTGTACTTCTGGCCCGGCGTGCGGGGGATGTCGCCGAATTCCACGGTGATCGCGAACTCCTGCGCCACGCGGCTCCGCGTCTCGTCGATCACGGTTCGGCGCAGGTCGTCCTGGGCTGCCGCGGGCGTGCCGGCCACCACGTACCGCAAGGCCGACGGGCTCTCCTGATGGACCCGGAAATGGGTGAACGGCAGGCTGCGGTCGCTGAGCTCTTCCATGAGGTAGGCGAAGCAGACGGCGTGGGTACGGGCGCCGTCGGGTAGCTGAAGGATCTGGCCCACGGTGCGGCCCTGGATGGCGCGGACGATGGGCGAGGTGCGGCCGCAGGCGCAGGGGCTGCAGTCGAGCTCGAGGTAGTCGCCCAGGCGGTAGCGGATGAGCGGCATGACGTCGTTGTCCAGGTCGGTGACCACGGCCTCGTTGCGCCCCGTGCCGTCGGGCACGGCCTCCAGCAGGACGTGGTTCGACTGCACGTGGCAGGCGCCCTCGGGGCAGTCGAAGGCGATGATGTCGAGCTCGCTGCAGCCGTACTCGTTGATCACGGGGCAGCCGAAGGCGGCGGACACCGCGGCGGCCTGCGACGGGGTCATCATCTCGGCGGTGGAGACGATGCCTCTGAGGCCGGGTGCCGCCGGCGGCGGTACGTCGAGGTGGGCGGCGGCGAGGATCAGCGAGGCGTAGCCGTAGGCGTAGTCGGGCCGGAAGTCCCGCAGCTCGGCCATTTCCTCGAGCTGCGCCGTCTCGTCCGCGCCCAGGAACTGGAAGACCTGCCGGTTGCCGAAGAGGATCTTGGGGTCGAGCTTCCGCGGCCGGGCTCCGCGGCCCCAGAAGCGGGCCTCGCGGGAGCCCAAGCGGAAGCCGTGGTCGGCGTAGAGGTCGGCCCGGCGGGCAAGAGACCGCGCCCACCACTGGAGGTCGTGCACCACTTCCACGGGCTTGCCGGTGGAGCCGGCGGTGACCACGGAGCGGCGCGGGCGGGGCTCCCTCACCTGGAAATCGGCCACCGGTACCGCGCGGAGGGTGTCCTTGTCCAGCAGGGGGAGGGCGCTCACGGCGGTGAGGTCGGTGAGCGATTTGGCCGTCACGCCGGCCTCGGCGAAGGCCTGCCGGTAGTAGGGCGACCGTGTGCCCGCCAGACCTACCAGCTCGCGGATCCGCGCCAGTTGCCAGGCATCCCGCTCGGCAGGGGGCAAGAACTCGATGGCCCGCGCCCGCCGCCGATAGCCGCGGCCCGCCCGTCCCATCGCGAAGATCGCCGGCAGCATGATGCCGGCGGTCAACAGGGCGGAAATGGGTTTCGGGATCACGGCTATCCTCTCGCTGTCCTTGCGGGTTCCGAGGTTGCTATAGTATTACTGCACACTCGAACCCGGACCAGGAATTCTTGTCCAACCGTCAGAAGAGAGGGATACGATGGCCCCGGATCAGGCGAAGGAATCCGACCAGGAACGGAGCGGCAGCTTCCTCGAGGAGATGCGCTGGCGCGGCTTCTTCCAGCAGTGCACCGACGAGACCGGTCTGGCCGACCTCCTCGAGCGCGAAACCGTCACCGCCTACATCGGCTTCGATCCCACCGCCGACAGTCTGCACATCGGCTCCATGCTGCCGATCATGGGCCTGGTCCACCTGCAACGACACGGCCACAAGCCCATCGCCATCGCCGGTGGGGGCACCGCCATGGTGGGCGATCCCAGCGGCAAGTCCGAGCTGCGCCAGATGCTCACCCTCGAGCAGATCGACGCCAACCTGGCCGGCGTCAAGGCCCAGCTCGCCCGCTTCCTCGACTTCGGCGAACCGGGGCTCGCCGACCTGCCCCACGGCCCGGTGGTCACCGCCGGCACGGACAACCGCGGTGTCCTGCTGAACAACGCCGACTGGCTCGCCGACAAGAACTACATCGAATTCCTGCGCGACGTGGGCCGCCACTTCTCGGTCAACCAGATGCTCACCCGCGACTCGGTGAAGACGCGCATGGAGGCCGGCCTGTCGTTCATCGAGTTCAACTACATGATCCTGCAGGCCTACGACTTCGCCGTCCTCAACGCCGACCACGGCTGCAAGCTGCAGATGGGCGGCAACGACCAGTGGGGCAACATCTGCTCCGGCGTGGACCTCTGCCGCCGCCTCAACCAGCAGGAAGTGTACGGTCTCACCTTCCCGCTGCTGGCCACCGCCACGGGCGCCAAGATGGGCAAGACCGCCGCGGGCGCGGTGTGGATCTCGCCCGAGCGCACCTCGCCCTACGATTTCTTCCAGTACTGGGTCAACGTGGACGACCGCGACGTGTCGCGTTTCCTGCGCCTCTACACGCTGCTCGACCGCGGACGCATCGAGGAACTGGAGAAGCTCGAGGGCGCCGACATCCGCGAGGCCAAGCGGGCCCTGGCCCACGCCGTCACCGCGCTGGTGCACGGACCCGACGAGGCCGACAAGGCCGAGAAGGCCGCCACGGCGCTCTTCCAGGGCGGCGCCGACGCGGGCACCGTGCCCAGCGACGACCTGGCCCCCGACCGGCTTGCCGGTGGTGGTCTGCCCCTCATCGACGCCCTGGCCGAGGTCGGCCTGGCCAAGAGCAAGGGCGAGGCGCGGCGGCTGGTGCGCCAGGGCGGCGTCAAGGTCAACGATACGCCGGTCAGCGACGAGGCACGGGCGCTCGTGATGGACGACGTGGAGGATGGCCGGATCCGGATGCAGGTCGGCAAGAAGCGCCACTTCCATCTCCTGGTGGGCTAGCGGCGATGTCCACCAAGCCCATCGACGTCCTCTACTGCATCGACTACCTGCCGTACAGCGGTGGGACCGAGGGCCAGGTCGCCGGCCTCATCCAGCGCCTCGACCGCGAGCGCTTCCGGCCGCACCTGTGCACCATCAATCCCATCTACCAGCTGCGGGACATGGGCGACTGCCCCCACCTGGCCCTCGACGTGCCCGGCATCACGTCCTGGCGCGCACCCATGGAGGCGCGCAAGCTCTGGTCGTACATCCGCCGCCACGACATCCGGGTGGTGCACACGTACTTCCAGGACTCCACGGTGTTCGCCTTGCCGGTGGCCTGGCTCGCGGGCGTGCCGGTGCGACTGTCGTCGTTCCGCGACCTGGGATTCTGGCGCGACGCCAAGTCGCAGCTCCTCATGCGGTCGGTCTACCGATTCGCCACCGGTTTTCTGGCCAACTCGCAGGCCGTGCAGGACGCCGCGGTCGCCCACGACGATCTCTCGCCCGACAAGTTCGAGATCATCTACAACGGTGTGGACGCCGCCGACTTCATCTACGAACCGGAGCCACACGATCCGCCGGTGGTCGCCTACGTGGGCAATCTGAATCGCCGGGTGAAGCGGCCCGACCTCTTCGTGGAGGCGGCAGGCATGGTCGCCAGGAGCCACCCCGAGGCACGCTGGATCGTGCTGGGCGACGGCAGCCTGCGGCCGGGCCTCGAGGAGCGGGCCGGTGAACTCGGCATTGCCGGGTCCATGGAGTTCCTCGGCCGCCACAACCACGTGGGCGAGTTCCTGGCCAAGGCCGACATCGGGATCAACTGCTCCGAATCCGAAGGGTTTGCCAACGCGGTGCTCGAGTATATGCTGACCGGGGTGGTCGCCGTGGCCACCGCCGTCGGCGGCAGTCAGGAAATGATCCGCCACCGGGAAGACGGACTGCTGGTGCCGTCCAACGACGCAGCGGCGCTGGCGGCGGCCGTCAACGAGTTGCTCGACGATTCCGAACTCGCGGCCCGGTGTCGAGTGCAGGCCCGCCAGCGGGCTCTTGCGGAGTACTCTTGGACCCAGAGTGTAAGCAGGCACGAGTCTCTTTATCGACGCCTCCTGGAGCGGGATTCACGATGACCCTGTCGCTTCTCAAGCAGTGGACCGGCCGACTCCTGTGTCGGCCGCGGTTCATCCGCCCCGGCGACCCCCTGGTCGCAGTGCTGATGTACCACGACCTCTGCGACGACGGTGACTTCGCCAACTGGCTCCGCGTCCCCATGAGCCGATTCGCCGCCCAGCTCGACACCCTCGCCGAGCTCGGCACCTTCATCGCCCCGGACGATCTCGCCACGCCCGACCGGTTGCCTCGAGACCGCATCTCCTTCCTGCTGACCTTCGACGACGGCTACGCCAACTGGGCGCGCCTGGCCGCCCCGCTCCTCGAGCAGCGACGCATCCCGGCACAGTTCTTCGTGTCGACCGCGCCCCTCACCGATCGCCGGCCGTTCTGGACCGACGTGGTCGTCACGCCGATCCAGGTGGCCGCGCTGCGCGAGCTCGACCTGTCGGCCTTCGACCTCGGAGCGTTCACGTTCCGCGCCGGTCCGACATCCGCCCGCTGGGACGACGTTCAGCGCCTCCTGGTGGCCATCAAGGCCAAGGGCAACGAGGACCATCCCGAGGTCGCCGACCTGCTGGCCTGGTTCGAGCGCGAGTACGCGGAGATTCTCGCCGAGCACCTGCCGCGTTTCCGCCCCATCGACGGCGACGAGGTGCGGCGCATGGCGGGCGGCGGATTCTGCCACTTCGGTTCGCACGGCCACGAGCACCGGGTCCTGACCCGCCTCGTCGACGACGCCCTGCACGCCAGTCTCACCCGGTCCCGAGATCTGCTCGGCGATCTGCTCAACCGGCCGGTCACCGAACTGGCCTACCCCAACGGCGACCACGACGCGCGGGTTCGCGCCGCTGCCGCGGAGGCCGGTTACACGGCGGCCTACACCGTGGCAGCCGGATTGCTGAGCGGACCCTGTCCCGCCCTTGCCTTGCCGCGCCTGTCGGTGGGCGCATTCGACTCGCCGGCGCTGCTGCGCTTCCACCTCCTGCGCCAGTTGATGGCGCACCGCCGCAGTCGCCCCGCGGCGCCGCTGGCGTTCCTGCCGCCGGTCGAACAGGAGATCTCGTGACTGCCCAGGTGCACGTCGTCCGCTCCCGCGAGGATTTCGCCGAACTCGGCGAGGCCTGGAACGAACTGCTGGCCGAGATGCCCGGTGCCAATCCGTTCCTGGCGCACCAGTGGCTGTCGGCCTGGCTCGACACCGTGGGCGCCGCCGGCCGGCCGTACGTGGCGGTGTTGCGTGACGGCCAGCGCCTGCGCGCCGCCGCGCCCCTGGTCGAGCAGCGCTGCCAGTACTACGGACTCCCGGCGACCGAGCTCTGCTTCGTCGGCAACGTCACCAGCGACCGCGTCCAGTTCCTGGCGCGACCCGACGATCTGGAGGCCCATCGCGCGCTCTGGAATCACCTCCGCGACGCCACCGGCTGGAATCGTATGGTCCGGCTCGAAGAGGTACCGTCCGACAGCCCGACCGCCGCAACGGCGCCGGCTGCCGGCAGCCGGGTCGGTCGCGAACCATCGTCGGATCTGCCGTTCGTGCCCCTGAACGGAGAACCCTGGCCGGAGTTCGAGAAGCGACTGAAAAAGAAGTTCCGCACCGAGATGCGCACCCGCTACAAGGTCTTCGACACCTGGGGAGAATGGGAGCTGCAGTTCCTGCGGGGAGCGGCGGAGGTGGCGCCCCGGCTGGACGCCATGATCGAACTGGAGACCGCCAGCGCCAAGCAGTCCGCCGGCTACGCGTTCTTCGGCAATCCCGCCAATATCGAGTTCATGCGCCGGGTCCTCAGCGCGGGCTCGCCGCTGGACCCGCTGCTCACCCAGCTGAAGGTCGACGGCTCCCTCGTGGCGCACCTGCTCGGATACATCCACCACGGGGTCTACTGCGCGTACAACATCGCGTATCGGCCGGGCCACGAGAAGGGGTCGCCGGGCAAGTGGTTGCTCTGCCGCACCATCGAGCACGGGCTGGAGATCGGGCTTACCGGCGTGGACATCCTGCGCGGGGCCACGTCCATGAAACGCCTCTGGGATCCGGAGATGTTCCACAACGAGCGGATCGTCCTCTTCCCCGCCAACCCGATCCACCGCCTCGCCAAGCTCGCCGTCTTCGACATCCGGCCCCGCCTCAAATCCCGCGGCATAGGGTGATCTTTGCGTCCTTCCGGGGACCGAACACACCAACGCCGCCAAGAGCGTCGCTTGCGGGCTCCGGGCGGCGTTGTTGTGTGCGATCCCCGGACGGACGCGAAGATCAGTCGATTCTGTGCAACTCGACGCGGCGGTTTCTGGCGCGGCCCTCGCGGGTGTCGTTGCGGTCGATGGGGCTGTCTTCGCCGTAGCCGACGGCGGTGACACGGCTGGGGGAGACGCCGAGCTGGATCAGGACGTCGCGAACAGCCATGGCGCGCCGGTGGGAAAGGTCACGATTGGTCTCCGCCGATCCTGTGGAATCGGTGTGGCCGCGGACCTCGACCCTCACGTCCGGGTTGTCCTGCAGCTGTCCGGCGACACGTGAGAGCACGCCGATGGATTCGGCGGTGAGCTGGGCGCTGCCGCTCTTGAATGCGACGCCCTCGAGGATCATGCTCTCGTCGACCGGCACCACCAGGGGCACCACCACGGCGGCCTGGACCACCACCTCGCAGCCACGGTCGTCCACCGCGACTCCCGGCGGCGTGTCGGGGCATGCATCCTGGTTGTCGAGGACACCGTCGCCGTCGTTGTCGGGGTCGGGGCAGCCGTCGGCGTCCTGGAATCCGTCCTTGTCCTCGGCGTCGTCGGGGCAACCGTCGTTGGCGTCGATGATGCCGTCGCCGTCGTTGTCCGGGTCGGGGCAGCCGTCGTCGTCCTGGAACCCGTCGCGATCCTCGGGATCGAGGGGACAGGGGTCGTCGCCGTCGGGAATGCCGTCGCGGTCGTTGTCGTAGTCCGGGCAGCCATCCTCGTCCTCGAAACCGTCGTAGTCCTCGGCGGCGCGGGGGCAGGCGTCATACTTGTCGATCAGCCCATCCTTGTCCGAGTCCTTTTCGCCGCCGAACCAAAGCGTGGCGCCCAGGTATCCCTGCGCGAGGCCCTGATTGGCGTCGACGTATTCCCACGAATCGAACGAGTTCTGGCTGCTGAGTCCCACGTTGTCGAGGTCGTTGCCGGCCAGGATGTGATAGCGACCGCCCAGGCGGAGGCTGAACGCGTCGGAAACGAACCACTCCGCACCCAGCTCAAGAGCAATTGTGAAATTCGTTCTCTTGAGTGACTCGTAGGCATCGCTCCCCAGCCGCCGCCCCAGGACCGTGGTCCCGTCGGGAAAGAACTCGGGGTCGGAATTGGATTCCAGGACCCGCCAGGAGGTCACGCCGAGGCCGGCTCCGACGTGGGGCCGGACCCGGGAACCCGGGAAGAACATGTACTGGGCGGTGAGGGTCGGATTGTGGATCTCGGTGACGAGGGTTCCGAAGCTCTCGGTGGTCCAGCCGGCGTCCTGGGTGGGGTCGGCGACGCCCGGGCGGATGGTGCCATAACGGTACGAGAGCTCGGCCAGCCAGGTGTCCGTGATCCCCTTGCGGACCGATAAGCCGGTGAAACTGTGCATGTTGGAGTAGTCCCACTGGCCGTCGACCAGTTTCCAGTAGCCGCCTTCCAACTGGACACCCCATCGCCCAGCAAGGTCTGCCGCGGGGGCCGGCACGGCCGTGGCGATCACCACGATAGCCAGTGCAAGCTGCAACAGGAACCGGTGCATGTCCTTGTCTCCTCGTTCATTCTAGCGACCGTCACCATGGGTTCAGGAACCCGCCGATCCTAGTGCGGGGCACCCCGTTTGGCAATACCCTGGACGCTGGCGGGTTTGCAGATCATCGTTGGCGTACTACTCTTGCAGGATCCACACCCCTCTCGTAGGAGAAAAGGAGGGCCCCGGATGCGGATCGGCACTCGAGGCAGCGACCTGGCACTCTGGCAGGCGAATCATATCAAGGCGCTCCTGGCTGAAAAGGCCGGGATCGACGCCGAACTGGTCATCATCGAATCCAGCGGCGACAAGGATCAGGTCGGCAGTCTGGCCGACATGGGCAGTGTCGGTGCGTTCACTCGCGAGATCGAGTCGGCCCTCCTGAAGGGTACCATCGATCTTGCGATCCACTCGCACAAGGACCTTCCCACGGAGTCGCCGGCCGGCCTGGTGGTCGGGGCGGTTCCCAGCCGCGGGCCGGTGCGCGATGCGCTGGTGATGCGGCCGGAGGCCCACGACCCCGAAGCGCCGAGTCTGCCCCTGCGCCGTGGCGCCGTGGTCGGAACCGGCTCGGCCCGACGTCGTTGCCTGCTGCTGGCGATGAGGCCCGACCTGGAGATCACCGACCTGCGCGGCAACGTTCCCACCCGGCTGGACAAGCTGTCGGGCAGCCATCCCGGCGACTGGAACTACGATGCCATCATTCTGGCGGAGGCCGGTCTCGTGCGCCTGAAGATCGATCCGGCGCCCATGATCGTGGAGATGCTCGACGCCGAGTCCTTCCTGCCGGCGCCAGCTCAGGGCGCCCTGGCGGTGCAGGTGCGTGCGGCCGACCTCACCGACGTCGAAGGACCCATGCCGGGCGCGCTGGCGGCCCTGCACAATCGCGAGGTTGCGCAGTGCGTGGCAGCCGAGCGTACCGTCCTGGCTGCCATTCCCGGCGGCTGCAACCTGCCGCTGGGATGCCTGGCCACCTTGCGTCCCGAGGGAGTGCATCTCAAAGCCGCCCTCGATCGCGCCACCCGAGGCCTCGTGCACGCCGAGGCACTCGCTCCCGACCCGGCGGCGGCGGCCGCGGCCGTGCTGGCTCGCCTGGTGGGCGAGGAGACCCCGTGAACAACACCGTGACATCTCGCCGCTGACCCGAACCCCGAGGTGACCTCATGAGCCACGATCACGACCATCTGCAAGACGACGATCTCGAGATCCCCGCGCCCGGTCTGCAGCGTCCTCGGCGCTTGCGCCGCTCGGGTCCCATGCGCGACATCGCGGCCGAGACCCGCCTGCACCCCGACATGTTCTGTCAGCCCCACTTCGTCATTCCGGGCACCGACGAACGCCAGGACATCGGCGCCATGCCCGGTATCGTGCGCGAGACCCCGGACAAGCTGCTGCACACCGTGGAAGCGGACCTGAAGCTTGGCATCAAGCACTGCCTGCTGTTCGGCCTGCCCAGCGACAAATCGCCCACCGGCGAGGGCGCCATGGATCCCGACGGACCGGTGCCCACGGCCATCAGCATGCTGAAGGAGAACTTCGGCAACGACCTGCTGGTGTCGGCCGACATCTGCCTCTGCGCCTACACCGACCACGGTCATTGCGGCGTCATCGAGGACGAAGAGGTGCTCAACGACGATACGCTGCCGCTGCTGGCGGGCATGGCCTCGGCCTGCGCCCTGGCCGGCGCCGACATCGTGGCGCCCAGCGATATGATGGACGGCCGCGTCGGCGCCATCCGCGTGGCGCTGGATCTGCAGGGTCTGGAAGACGTGGCCATCATGAGCTACAGCGCCAAGTACGCCTCGGCCTACTACGGACCGTTCCGTGAGGCCGCCGACTCGGCGCCCAGCTTCGGCGACCGCCGCAGTTACCAGATGGACCCGCGCAACGCCCTGGAAGCCCTGCGCGAGGTGGAGCTGGACGTGGAGGAGGGCGCCGACATCGTCATGGTGAAGCCGGCACTGGCCTATCTCGACGTCATCCGCATGGTTCGCGACTCGGTGGACCTGCCGGTGGCCTGCTACAACGTGTCCGGCGAATATTCCATGGTGAAGGCCGCCGCCAAGGCCGGTCTCATCGACGAGGCCCGCCTGACGGTGGAGAACCTGTACGCCTTCGCCCGGGCCGGTTCGGACATCCTCATCACGTACCACGGCCGCGAGGTGCTCAAGGAGGGCTGGCTTTGAGCGGGAACGGACACACGCGGAAGAAGTCGTCGGAACTGTATCGACGCGCCTGTGAGCTCCTGCCCGCAGGGGTGAACTCGCCCGTACGCGCCTACGGCGCCGTCCCGGGTGATCCTCTATTCGTCGAGCGGGGAGAGGGCGCCTACCTCTGGGACGCCGACGGCCAGAAGTACCTCGACTGCTGCGGCTCCTGGGGCCCCTTGATCCTGGGCCATGGCCATCCCACCGTGCTCGAGGCGGTGAACGGCGCCGTGGCACGCGGCATGACCTTCGGCGCTCCCTGCGAGGCGGAGATCACCCTCGCCGAGCTGGTGATCGAGTCCTATCCCGCCGTGGAGATGGTGCGCTTCGTGAGCAGTGGAACCGAGGCCGTCATGTCGGCCGTGCGTCTGGCGCGCGGGTTCACCGGCCGCGACCTCATCGTCAAATTCACCGGCTGCTACCACGGCCACAGCGATGCGTTGCTCGTCGCCGGCGGTAGCGGCCTGGCCACCTTCGGGGTCAGCAGCTCGGCTGGCGTCACGGCCGGGACCGTGGCCGATACGGTGGTGGTGCCTCTGGACGACGAGCAGGTCCTGCGAGACCTCTTCGCCGAGCGTGGGGGCGACATCGCGGCCATCCTGCTGGAGCCGCTGCCGGCCAACTCGGGACTGCTCAAGCAACGCCCGGAGTACCTGGCGTTCCTGCGGCAGATCACCCGCGAACATGGGGCGCTCTTGATCTTCGACGAGGTCATCTCGGGCTTCCGGGTCGGCCTGGCCGGAGCCGAGGGCCTCTACGGCGTCTCACCCGACCTGGCCACCTTCGGCAAGATCATCGGCGGCGGCATGCCGGTGGGTGCGTTCGGTGGCCGGCGCGAGATCATGGAGCGACTGGCTCCTCTGGGCGATGTCTACCAGGCGGGTACCCTCAGCGGCAATCCCGTGGCCATGGCGGCCGGGGCCGCGGCCATGAGGGTCCTGCGCGAGGAGAACGTGCACGACAAGCTGGAGGCCCTCGGGCAGCGCCTGGAGGCCGTCGTGGCACCGGCCGCGGCCGAAGCCGGCATCGCGTTCGTTCGCCAGGGGTCGATCTTCTGGCTGGGCACGGGTCCGGAGGCTCCGCGACAGGTGGAATCCGTGGACGCCGACGCCATGCCGCGGTACGGACGGTTGCAGGAGGCGGCGCTGGAACGGGGGGTCTATCTGGCGCCCTCGGGCTGGGAGGTCGGATTCCTCAACGCGGCCATGACCGAGGACGATGTCGATCACCTCGCCGCGGTCCTGGCGGAACTGGTGAAATCCTGACGATCCGCGGGTCCTGGCGGGCCAAAGCTGAAGCCCAAAGAGACAGCCGAACTCCGTGTGGAGTTCGGCTGAATCTATTCCGTGGGAATCGGTCTCGTCCGCGGACTAGTCCATCCGCATCTGGAGACGTTCGACAACCTTGATAGGCGTAATCTCGTCGGTGTTGCCACCGCCGCCATCACCGTAGGTGCCAAATACCCCCAGCTGCATTTCCTGGCAGCAAAGCGCGGGCGATTCGTAGGGTTTGCGCATCTCGGTCTCCTCCACTGTGCACGGCTTGAATAGTCGAGCCTATTCCCCCCAGTAGGGAATATGATATCCCGTTCCATTCAGATTGTCAATATGAAAAGATACTCATGATATCAGGATTCGCCACTTCCTTGTTGGAGGTGGTATAGGCGGGCGTAGAGTCCATTGCGGTCCAGGAGGTCCTGATGGGGGCCGGTCTCGATTACCTGTCCTCTGTCGAGGACGATGATCCGGTCGAGGTCGCGCACCAAGGACAGGCGGTGAGCCACCACGATGGTGGTCCGTCCCTCCATCAGGGCGGAAAGAGCCTGTCTCACCGCCTCCTCGCTGGCAGCGTCCAGAGCGCTGGTGGGTTCGTCGAGAACCAGGATCTCGGGGTCTCGCAGGAAAGCGCGGGCCAGGGCCAGACGCTGGCGCTCGCCTCCGGACAGGCGGACGCCGCGGTCACCGATGAGGGTCGCGAAGCCCTCGGACTGATGTTCGATGAACTCGAGGGCCTGCGCACGTTCGGCAGCCAGGCGCACGGCGGCCTCGGACGCCGTCGTGAGGCCGAAACGAATGTTGTCCTCGATGGTGGCGTCATAGAGAACGGCTTCCTGGGGTACGTAGGCCATCCGTCCGCGTAGGTCGGCGAGGTCGAATTCGGGATAGGGGCGAGAATCCAGGGCGAGGTGGCCCGCCTGGGGATCGAACAGGCGCAGGATAAGGCAGGCGAGGGTCGTCTTGCCGGCGCCGCTGGGTCCGACGAGCGCCACTTTCTCTCCCGAGGCGATGGTGGCGTTGACGTCCTCGAGAATCCAACTCGCGTCCTCGCCGTAGCGGAAGCTCACGCCTTCTAGCGTGAGTGCCGCGCCGGCCGTGGCGGACTCGTCGCTGGATGCGGGTGCCGCGCTGGTCGCCATGGCGTCGCTTTCGGGAGCTGTCAACAGGATCTCGTCCAGCCTGGCTGCAGCAGCCGCTGCCCCCTGCGATTGCGCGTAGAGATGGGTGAGCGATCCCATGGGGGCCGCCACGCGGAATGCGAGCAGCAGGAAGGCCACCAGGTCGCCGTAGCTGGCCTCTCCACGGCCCGAAAGATAGAATCCGTAAACGACTACCGTGATCATGCAGATCCAGAGCAGGATCTGGGCGCCGGAATCGAGAGCCGCCGACAGGAGGCTACGCCGCAGACCCGCCTGCTGGAAGCTGTCCAGGCGACCCTGGAACCGGGTCTGCTCGTGATCCTGGCTGCCGAAGACCTTGATGGCGCGGATCGCCCCGGCGACCTCCTGGACGTGGTTGCTCAGTTCGCCGAGCTCGTCGTACATGCGCCGGGATAGCCGGCGCAGATGACGGCCGAAGAACGACACCAGCAGGATAGTGGCCGGCACCAGCAAGACCACCACCACGGTGAGTTGCTCGTTCAGGCGGAACATCAGGAAAATGGCGCCGGCGAGGGTGACGACGGCCCGGATCAGCGCCACGATGCCGCTGGTCAGCAGGTGCTGGATGGAACCGACGTCGCTGGTGACCCGGCTCGAAAGGTCGCCGGCTTTCTTGTAGGTGAAGTAGAGGGACGGCAGGGCCAGCAAGTGATGGAAGAGTCGACGCCGCAGGGCCGTGACGACCCGCAAACCCAGCCGCGCGCTGAGGTACTGGTAGAGGAAGTTGCCGATCAACTGGGCGATGAGGAGCGCACCCAGGATGAAGAACGGGCGCGTGTCGGCCGTGAGGTTTCCAGACTGCGTCAAGACATCGACGAAGCGACCGGCGTGGATGGGGATCGCCAGATTCACGGCCGTCGAAACGAACATGAGGGCGAAGACCGCCGCGAGATTCAGGTACTGGCCGTGCAAAAGCGGCGCGTACGTGGCGAGCAGGCGCCAGACAGCGACGGGTTCGGTCCGGGAGGTGTCTCGGGATGTGGCCACAGTCTCGCCCCGTCGCGGCTGGTATGATGGTCGGCCGGAATGCCTCACGCTAGACGGGGAGGCTGGCGAGGTCAAGAAGCACTGCCGGAAACGGCGCGTCCCGCTGGTGAGAGCGGGACGCGCCGTGAATGCATCGGGGGATCGGGGAGATCCTCGACTCTTGACGATCAGGTGTCGGTGGCGTCCGTGAGGACCGGCGGCGTGGGCTGTCCCGGTATGCCGTCGTCGCCGCCGCCGCCCTCGCCGTCGAAGGTGATCTCGCGGCCGCCGGAGCGGTCGCCGTCGTCGTCGATGACGTAGATCCAGGCCCGATCGCCGTTGTCGAAGCCGCCCTGATTGACGGTGAAGGAGATCTGCCCGTTGTCCCAGGCCGCGATCGGCTGGTACTCGCGCATGGAACAGGCCGCCCAGGTGGACGCGTCGCCGATGGCCACCCGGGCCCAGGTTCCGATCTGGTAGACCGTGTTGTCGTGGCGGATGGTATCTGGCCGCGAATCGCACTGCGACCACTGGATGTAGTTACGCAGCACGGTGGTGTTGTAGACGAACCCGTCGTTCACGATCCGGTCGTTGAGGTCGTCGCGACACCAGGAGGCGGTCGCCGTTTCACCGGCCAGTTCGCCGTCGAACCAGACGCGAAGGTATCCGTCTTCTGCTCCCTGGCCGGAGGCGACCTGATATTCGATCTCGACCTGCCACCAGGTGCGCATGGGGGGCTGCACGCCCCAGGAATGCTTGGTCTCGCCTGCGGTGCCGGGGGCGCAGGTATGGACGACCCAGACGTTGGGGTCGCCGTCGGGCGGTCCGTCGACACCGGACGCATTCCAGGAGATGCCGGTGTACGGCTGGTCGAGGATCTGCCCGGCGTGGGTCGCCCAGTTCCAGAGCTTCCACTGCTGCGGGCAGCCGTTGCCGAATTCCCTCGCGCCGTTGTAGGTGGACCAGAAGAAGTTCGAGACGTAGACCTTGTCGCCGGGATGGACCTCGAAGTCCGACCGGTAGACCATATCGTTCAGCGAGGAGCCGGTGATCCGGTCGGGCAGGAGGATGCGGAGGTTGTTGCCCGCCGCGACGCCTCGCCGCTGTTCGTCGGAGAACCGGGCCGGGTCGGTGTCTGCTCCCATGGTCGACCAGGGAGAACTGAGGGTGTCGACAGAGGACTCGGCGGTGCCCCAGTCCCAGGTCTCGAAGAACGACTCGGGGTCTGCGTCACGCTGGCCGAATCCATTGCCGAAGACGGTCATCGTCGAGCCATGAGCCGGCGTGCCCGTATGTCCGGAGATGGACTGAGCGACAGCTGCAAGAGGACTCAGGAAGAGCAGGACGACAGCGACCGCGACGGTCGATGCGATGGAGAGCTTCCAGGCCATGGTATACCCACCCTATTTTCGAACCAGGTTCGGGATGTCTTCCCAGAGGCATTAGTAGCGAAGTGAAAGGCGCCAGTCCAGGAAATCCGACTTTTTCGGCCCTAGCAACGGGATCTCAGGTCCCGGTTACGGCCTGGGCAGGCCCGTGCAGGAAGTGTGCCGTGCTCCGGGGCGTCGATGTCCTGCTGCGGCGCAGCCCGGTCAGGTGTATTTAAATTATTTTGATACAACATGTTGCAATGACTGTCGGTGGCTGCCGATGGCCGACTCGAACGTCCCCCGGTTGCCTCGAGGGACCGATACTGGCCTCAGCCCCTCCTGGAATCGGGCAGCGTGGGAAACCGCCATTGCGGAGTGCGGTGAATCGACCTCCTCGTACCCGCCACTGGGGCAACAGTTCCGCAATTGAGAATCATGAACGGCGTGCGGACGAGTTGCTGCCCGACCGGCGGGAGATGTGGACCGTGGTCGTCGCGGCGAGTAAGCCGTTGCTGAGCGACCGGGTGTAGCCTACCGTAGTGCATCGTCTGCGACGGACCCGCAGGTTCGCAGGCGCCGAACCCTGGGGAGATCGAGATGCGCAGGAGCAATTGATGGAGGAAATGGTTGCACGCACCCGGCACGCCGTGGGGTCGTTGATGCGCGGCATCACGCCCTGGATTCGACAGATCCTGCGATTCCTGGCACTGCCTTACTGCATGGTGGCGACCGTGGACCGCCGAGAGTGCCCTCGGTCGGGCCTCGCGATCGCGGCGGACATGCTCCACATCTTCTTCCAGCTCGGCTACTACCCGGACAATTACGGCAAGTGCCGCCTGTGGGAGGTGCCGCGCGGGGATTGGCGTCTGTACTTCGGATCCGGCTACAACCCGTTCCAGCGCGCGCGGCTTTCCCGGGAAGTCCAGAGACCCGGCTACGGGACGATGTTCGCCGACAAGCAGGTGGCGCAGATCGTGACCGACGCCATGGGAATCCCCGGACCCCGCTGCCACGGCTATATCGCGGCCGGACAGGCCGTCCAGGATTTCGTGGCCGGCATGGACCGGAGCGCCGTGGCGGCGGATGAACTGATCGTCAAGCCCGTCCTCGGCGCCGCCGGACGTTCGATCTACAAGATCGAACTCGAGGACGGAACGACGCGGATCCTCGACGGCCAGGGGCGCCTGATCACCGAGCCGGTAAAGGTCCTGGAGACGTCCATCGTGCAGGAAGTCGTTCGCAACCACTCGGACCTCGCCCGGATCAACGATCGCTCGCTCAACACTCTGCGCATGCTGACCTTCCTGACCCGCGACGGCCGCTCGCGGCTGCTCTCGGCCTTCGTGCGATTCGGCGTGGGGGACAGCGTGATCGACAACTGGAGCGCCGGAGGGGTAGCCGTGGGGGTCGATCTCGCCACGGGCGGTTTGCAGTCGCGGGGCCTCAACAAGCGAGGCCAGGCTGTTCCGGTACACCCGACGTCCGGAGTCGAGTTCGGCGAGGTGGCGGTTCCGTGCTGGCAGGACGCCGTGGCGTTTGCCGAGCGGGTCCAGGCCGAGTTTCCGTTCTACCGGATGCTCGGGCTCGACGTCGCCGTCACCCCTGACGGCCCGATGCTCATCGAGATCAACGAAAGCCCTGACCTCGTGCTCCAGGAACAGACCTCCGGACCGCTGCTGAAGGATCCCATGGTTCTCGTGGAGTTCGACCGCCACGGATTGCTGACCCACAGCATGGCTCGGCATCTCGCCGATGACGTCGCGCGTGCCAGGAATCTGCTGACCGATGACGCAGCGGGCTGATCGGCTGTTCTACTTCTTGTTGGTCTTCTCGTCGACGTGGAACAGCCGGGCCCGATAATTCAGCGCGAGTCCGACCGTGCGGCCGACGTAATACGCGCCGAATACGATCCAGAGCGGCAGGATCCGCGAGATCGGCGCCACGTTGGCGCTCTCCTTGCGCCAGCGTCGCAGGCCGGCCAGGAACGGCAGTCCTAGAACGAGAGCCAGGGCCCCGAGCAGCGGCCACGGCGTGGTTCGTGCCACCAGCGCCGCCGGTGGAAGAGCGAGCAATCCGAGCACGAACAGGTGGACCGAGATCACGGTCTTGTCGAGGAGGCTGCTCGCGGAATCGAGCTGGCTCGAGCCGTGCCAGCGCTCTCGCCGGTAGACTTCTGTCAGCGATCGCGGGTACCCTAGGTGGTAGACGCCGCATTCGGGTCGCTTGACGATGGCCATGTCGGTTTCGCGGATGCGCCGTCCCAGTTCCTCGTCCTCGCCGGCGTTCAACGCGGCCTCGAAGCCGCCGACCCGGTCGAACAACTGGCGCGAGATGATCAGGTTGCCGGCCGCCAGGTAAGGTACGGGCTCGCGCCCCTTCACCGGCCGCACCGCCCAGACGCGCTCGATCCAGGTCGCGCTCTCGTAGACGAGGTAGTTGCCGCCCACGGCGCCGGTCTCCGGGTGGGAACGGAATTCCTCGGCCGCGCCGCTCAGCCACGTCGGCAGGGCCTCGCAGTCGGCGTCGATGAATGCCAGCAGATCGCTGGTCGTCTCGGCCACGCCGCGGTTGCGCACGCCACCCACACGCGCCGCCGGTTCGGAGACCACGCGCACGCCGCATTCGTTCACGATGCGGACGGTCTCGTCGGTCGATCCGTTGTCCACCACCACGACCTCGAACCGGGACGCGGGGTAGTCCAGGCCGGCGAGGCTGTCGAGGCAACGCTTGATGTTGCCTTCCTCGTTGTAGGTGGGGATCACGATGGCGACCGACGGAAGATCGGATTCGTGACCGTCGTTGGTCCGTGCTGGTGTGTCGTTCATCGACTGGCTCGCCCTCGGGAGTGCGGGTTCGTGTTCGCGGGTCAGCGCTCACGGGATGATGGGGGCATTGTCTCACATTCGCAAGAGGCGGCGTTGACACCGTTGGCCGAAGCTGCACCGTACAGTGGCGTCCACGACCTTTTATGATAGTATGGGCGCTCGATTCCATGACATTCGACGGTCCCACCTGGGAGAGACCATGCGCCGCACCATTTTCTCGATCAACTCCGGGCGATCCGGTTCCCGCTACCTGTACCGCCTGCTCGATACGGTGCCCGACATCACCGCCTACCACGAGGCGGATCCGGACATGGCCGGCCGCTACGTGAAGTGGTTTCCTTCCGACGACCTCTCCCCGTGGCAGCGGCTGCTGACGCTACCGGTCCACATTCAGAAGCTGCGCAAGATCAAAGCGATCAAGCGGTCCATGCAAGGCCAGCCGGACAGCCAGATCTACGCCGAGACGAACTTCCAGTTCATCCTCTCGTTCTACGACGCCGCGCTGAAGCATTTTCCGGTGGTGCACGTGGTCCTGCTGCGACGCTACCTGCCCAAGGTGCTGAAGAGCTGGATCGACCTGGGCTGGTTCACCGACACCCATCCGTTCACGGTCTACTGGTGCGGCGAACCCAACAATCCGGGCACCGCCGTCAGGGCGCCCGGTTCGCGCAAGGAACTCGACGCGGTCGACTGGTGCATCTGGTATCTCATCGATGTCGAGGGGCGCGCGCAGCGCTTCATGCGCCAGCATCCCGAGGTGGCGGTGGTCGAGGCGCGTCTGGAAGAGCTCAACGACATGGACCGCGTGCGCTGGATGTTCGAGAAGCTCGAGATCGAGCCGAGCGAGGCCACCGAGGAGGCCGTCGGCAAGGCGGTCTGGGCGCGGACGCACGAGAAGGTCAAGACCGGTAAGAACGTACCCGAGGAGTACTGTCTCGAGCGCATCCAGCAGTACGTCGAGCGCTGCCGGGCGGCGGGCATCGAGGTTCCGGAGCTTCCCCACCTGACGAAGATCTAGCCGACGATCTCGACGTCCTGCGGCTGCTCGAGATACGCGTCGACGCGAGCGGCGCGCTGCGCCATGGCTGACGTGATGCCGCCGCTGGCCAGGGTGATGCCGGCCAGGAACCACCAGATGTCGTGGAACGCCGTGTGGGCGAAGAGGCCGTTGACCAGCAGGAAGTACACCAGCATCTTGAACGCGCGGATCAATGCCCGTACGAGGTCGACCTCGTAGGCGTAGAACGCCGTCGCCTGCCTCGTGGGCAAATCCTTCCTGGTCAGGGCGCGCGCCAGTCGCTTGCGGACTTTCGCCAAGTTGGCCAGCGAGCGATTGAGGGACTGGAAGATCGCCACGATGAACACCGTGAACGCGATCAATCCCTGCACGCCGAGATGGGTGCCGATCTGCGCGTAGAGATTGTGGGTGTCTTGGTCCTGTCCGAACATCCGCTGGCGCACGATGGGAAATCCGCCGATTCCGGTTCCGGCCGGGTAGCGTTTGAAGACCTCCCAGGCGTCCTCGAGGATCTCGATCCTGGCCTCTCGCGAATGCCCGGAGACCTCCTCGCCGGAGATGCTCTCGAAGCGTCCGGAGTAGTCGTCCGGAATCATGGGTAGGATCGCGGCAGCCCCGATGGCGGCGATCCCCAGACGCTTCCCCTTGCCGGGGCCGTCGAAGATCCAGTAGGGGATCAACGCGATGATGCCGATGTAGCCGGCGCGCGATCCCGTATTGACGATGCACAGGCCGGCCAGCACCGCGGTTCCAGCCAGGAAGGCGGCGATGAGGAAGAAGCGGCGTGTGGGCGGCAGCATGTAGAAGATGAACGGCACTCCCATGCAGGCCGCGAGGCTGAGACCGTTGGAGTGGCCGTACCTCGGCACCGAGCCATGCAGCCGCGGGATGCCCTGGTTGCGCCAGACCAGGCTGCCGGATATGAGTCCGCGAACGGCTTCCTGGTAGATCCAGAACATGGAGAATACGAACGAAGCCGTGACGCCCAGCAGGTGGCGCGGACTGCGGATGAGTGCCGCCAGAAAGAGACACATCATCATGTTCTTGCTGATGTTGTCCTGGAAGGCTTTCTGGGCGATGTCCACGTTCACCGCCAGCGGAATCATGATCAGGTGGACCAGGATGTAGATCGCCATGGCCACCAGGAGATTGCGTTCCTGACCCAGGTTCGGCGGAGCCTGGGCGACGCTGATGATACTCATGCCGATCAACGCGATGCCCGTCACCAATTCGTGGCGTATCGAGCCGAGGGCCTCGATACGGACGCCGAGCTGCGTGTAGTAGGAGACGATGAAGAAGAGAACGGTCAGGAAGAAGAAGTTGGGCGGCTCCTCGGCAGCGAACGGCGGCCGGAAGATGGATCTTCGCGGCGACCAGACCTGCTTGATGAGCGAGACGACCTTCATCCGTCGAGACCTTTCACGCCGGCGATTCGCTGCGACCTAGAACAGGTCGGTGGGGTCGAAATTCGAGATGCTGAACCGATGCTTGCCCGAGGCGGCCAGCGGGATCTCCGCCACTTCTTCCACCGAGAACCTCATGTCGTCGCCGAAGTACCGCGGCAACTCGCCGAGGATCCACTCGGCGGTGCTCGATTCGTACTCGTCGCCGGGCACCACGCGGACCGTGACGGCGTCGCGGGTGTCCTGGACCAGCTGGGCCTGCGCGACGCCGCGGGCATTGGCGATGAGGTAGATGGTCAGCGAGGCGCCGGACACGATACGGCCGTCGAGCGCGAGCAGGAAGTCGGTGACTCGCCCGCCGGCCATCTGCAGCCGTGAGAGCCCGCGTCCGCAGGGGCAGGCGCCGGTCACGGGGGATGCGACATCGCGGATCTCGTAGCGGATGAGCGGCATGCCGTGGTTCAGGAGGTCGGTGACCACCACGCGGCCGCGCTCGCCGGGCGCAGCCGGCTCGCCATCGGGTCCGAGGATTTCCACCACGATGCTCTCGTCAGCCACGTGCATGGCGTCGCCGTGGCCGCACTCCGAAGCCACGAGGCCGGTCTCGCGGGAACCGTAGCGGTCGTACACGGGGCAGCCGAAGACCGATTCGATCACGGCTCGCTGCTCCGGTGCGAGGTACTCGGCGGAGGTGATCACGCCGCGGGGGTGGTGGTACCGGCCACCGCGCTCCTGGAGGAACCGCGCATAGAGGAAGACGGCGTTGGCGTAGCCGATGTAGACGTCGGGCTCGAACGTGAGGAGCTGCTGCCGGAAGGCCTCGAAGGCTTCCACCGACAGGCTGGAAGTGTCGAGCACGATGTGTCTGTCCATCAGCCTTGCACGGAGCTTCGCCACCGTGCTCTTGGGAGCCGCCACGTCTTGCCGGTGTCCCCAGAGATAGGCGGATTTTCGGCCGAGGTCCCATCCGGCCCAGCGATCGTGACGGATCGCCACGGCCTTGCGGTAGTGGAACCGACCCTCGTTCAGATCGAACTCGACGGGTTCGCCGGTGCTGCCGCCGGTCTTGTCGGGAAGCAGTCGGTCCGGGTGGCCGGGCGCCCGCATACGTTCCCGGTTCTTCTGCAGGTCCCGTTTGGACAGGGTGGGCAGTCGGCGCAGGTCGGTCAGATCCTGGACGCGTTCCGGATCGAGATCAGCAGCGGCGAAGACGTCGCGCCAGTAGGGACTGTTGTGGCCGGCATGCACCAGCAACGCGCGAAGGCGCTGGAGCTGGAGGTCGGCGAGGGCAGACGGGGTCCACCACTGGGAGGCTTCGAGCTCGCGTAGAAGCCGCGGAATATCGCTGCCTTCCCGGCGGCTGTGCAGGGGGAACAGGACATGCCGAGAGATAAGGGCCCCGAGATCCATCGTCGCTCCTGTGGTCGAGAAACCGTCCGGCGCCGTCCCTGAATCGATGACGACGAACCCCGCGCCGAGGCACGCCAATCCTACCTAGAACTCCCCGGATTCACAAGCCATCGCCATCATGCGGCCGACTTGCGCAGCCACGGAATACGACTTCGGATCATGCTCCACATCTGCCGCCGCTCATCCGGCGTGAAGAATCGCAACGCGAACAGGAGCAGCGGATAAGCGGTCACGATGACCGCGCCCTTGACCAGCAACGAGATCGCGGGCGTCGGCAGGGCGATGGCCCGGGAGCCGAAGTAGATCACCGCGGCCACCGCCAGCAGCTGCAAGGCCCGCCGCCCCTCGAAGTGCGTCTTGTAGAACCGACGCCCGAGCACGAAGGTCATTACCGCCTTGAACGTGAACGCAAGCAACGACGAGAACGCTGCGCCCATGGACCCGAAACGCGGAATCAGCAGCCAGTACAGCGCCATGACCAGGACCACGTTCACGACGTTCACCACGGCGATGTACTTGGTTTTCTTCTCCAGCAGCAGGCCGATGTTGAAGTGGTAGTGGAAGGTGAACACGATGTTGGCGAGCACCAGCACTGGGACCACGCCAGCGGCGGACCAGAACTGCGAGTCGGCCATGAGCCTGATCAGGTCGGTGGTCAAAACCGAGACGATCAGGCCGGCGAAGCCGATCACCGCGAGGTAGTAGGTGAAGATGCGGCCGAAGATCCGTTCGCTGTCGGGCTGCTTGGCGATCTCGAACCGGCGCGGCATCCAGCTCTGATTGAACGGCACCGAGATGAACTGATTCGGCACGGCGGCGAATCGCGCTCCGAGGGAGTAGATGCCCGCCTCGGCGATGCCGGAATACGCCTTGAGGAAGAAGCGGTCGGCCATCTTGACCACCAGGCTGGCGAGGCTCGAGATGGCATTCGGCCAGCCGAAGGCGAGGATCTCGACCAGGAGCTTGCGATCGAAACGGAGGCCGATCTTCACCAGCAGGGGAATCGTCAGCACCAGGAACATCACCACGCTCGTCAACAGCGTGGATATCAGGATGCCGAAGACGCCGAGGTTCAGAGCGACGATGAAGTAGACGTTCAGGCCGATGGTGAGCAGGAAGGCGGCCATGGACGCGATCACGAATTGCACGGATTTCTGGTGAGCCCGCATGTAGGCGAACGCCACATGATTGACCGTCTGGAACCAGAGCGTGCCGAATCCGATAAGCAGGAGGTGGGCCAGGCCGACGTCATCGAGGATGAGGCCGGCCAGGGGACCGGTCAGCGGCCAGAGAATGGCCATGGCCAGCAGCCCGAAGCTACCGAGCGTCATGATGGATGTGCTCATGACCAGGTTGCGCCGCTTCGGATCGTCGCTGTCGAAGTAGAAGCGGAAGATCCCCGAGGACACCGACGTGGCCAGCAGGATGCTGGCGATGTCCACGGTCAGGGCGATGAGTTCCTTGACGCCGTAGTCCTCGGGCGTGAGGTACGACGTGTAGAGCGGCAGCAGGAGCAGCGACCCGACCCGCCGCAGGAGATTCCCCACGGCGTAAACCGACGAGTGCTTGGCGACAAGCTTCGACTCGCTGGTGACATCGGACATGCACTGGCTCCCGGTGGGCGATTTCGACCCCGGCGGATCCTGCCGAAGCTCGCCATGCTATTTCGACTCATTTGCCTTGACGGTCAAGCACCTATTTTGAACGGCGGGGTGCCCCGGGGCCTCGGACGGTTTCCTGGGCGGTCTGCAGTTGCAACCCCGGGATGACCGGTTATCGTATGTCGGAACCCTCGCGAAGGGCGAGTCGATGACACCTCGGGAAGACAGCGTCCGGGTCGTGACCGATCACGGCGATCCCGCCAATTTCCAGCCCCATCGTCTGACCAAGAGCCTCGACCGGCTACCCGCGGTGATTCGACCGCTGGTGGAGAGCTGGGCGCTGTGGCTCGAGGCCAGACGCACGCCAGGCGTGGTTGCCTTCGTGACCTACGGGACACGGTCGGCCTTCGCGCTGGCGGGCCTGCAGGCGTTGCTGCGGCCGTTCGTCCAGCCGCGGACCCACGTGATGTTCGACCTCCTCATGGAGCGCCGTCGCAGCGGGTTGCTGGGGCTCTTCGACGCCGCCAAGATGTGGGCCTTCCGGCACGGAAACGTTCGGGCCGTGGTCTGGGGCCAGGACGACGGCGACGTCTTCGCACGGGAGTACGATCTGCCGCGCGACCGCTTCCAGTTCCACCCTTACCACACAACCCTCGAGGGTTTCACCTTCGAGGAGGGCGACGACGGATTCATCTTCGCCGGCGGCAACAACGGGCGCGACTATCCGACCTTGATCGCCGCCGTGCGGAATCTGGACTTCCCGGTGGTGATCGCCACCACCAATCCGGAAATCCCTCCGCTGGCAGAGGGTCTGCCCCACGTCTCGGTGCGCGGCGTGACCCCGGAGGAGTTCCGCCGATTGCTGGCGCGCTGCACGATTCTCCTCGAGGCTCATCCCGCCGATTTCATCCGCACCGCCGGGCACCAGACCCTGCTGAACGCCATGATTCTGGGCAAACCCATCGTCCTGGCCGACGAGCGCAGTGCGCCGGGCTACATGGAGTCGGGTCTGGAAGGGTTGGTGGTGCCGGCGGGCGACGAGGCGGCGCTCGAAGAGGCGGTTCATGCGCTGGTGGCCGATCCCGAGCGTCGCGAGCGCATGAGCGCCGCCGGTCGCGTTCGGCTGCGCGACCCGCTCTACACCACGGCGCTGCACATGCAGTCGATCTACAACTTCGCTCTGCGGCTGGAACAGGCAAGGATCGGTCGCACCGGCGAGCCCCTGCTCATCGAAACCTACGGCCCTGCCAGTGGCGGGGTCCTACCGAGGGAGTTCCAGGCGTGATGTCCTGGTTGCGTCGTGAGGTCTTCTGCCCCTGGCTGGCGGCGCGTCACGGCAATCACTACCGTCCGGAACTTCCGGCCCTGAGGCGGGAACTGGATCTGGTGTCCGACCCTACCGCGCGCCGGGAACTGCAGGTGGCGCGGACACGGGCGATCCTCGAGCATGCCAACGAGCATTCGGCCTTCTATCGGCAGCACTTCGCCGAGGCAGGCTTCCATCCCGATCAGTTCCACGATCTCGACGACCTGAAACGGGTGCCGCCCCTGGAGAAGACCCACATTGTAGCCCGGCAGGACGAGATCCGGGCCGACGACGTCGCCGAGAGCGATCTGGTGCCTACGGCCACCGGGGGCACCACCGGCAACTCGTTCCGCTTCTGGTACGACCGTCCCTGCGTCTGGCGCCGCGAGGCCATGACCGTGCTCGCCAACGCCGCCTACGACTGGCATCCCGGCGATCCGGTGGCGGCGGTCTGGAACGCCCACCAGGATCTGCCGACGGGCAGGGCACGACTGCAGACCCGCCTGCGCAACTGGCTCGGCTGGCGCCGCATGGCCATCGACGCGTCCCACATCGACGAGGCCCGACTGGCGACCTGGGTCGAACAGATGCAGCGCCAACGCACCGAGATCGTCTACGGCTACGCCCTGAGCATCAAGGAGATCGCTGCCTACCTCGACGCCGTGGGCGCTGAGATCCCATCGGTAAGGCTGGTGGTGACCACCGCCGAACCGCTCTACCCGGCCGACCGTGCCCTGGTGCAGCGGGTCTTCGGCTGCCGCGTACGCGACCGTTACGGCTCGCGCGAGAACGGCCCCATGGCCCAGGAAGACGATGCAGGGCGGTTGCGCTACTACGCCAACAGCATGGTTCTGGAGGTGGAGGCCGAGCCCGGCGAGTGCGGCGACGTTCTGGTAACCGACTTCTGGAACCGCGCCTTTCCATTCATCCGATACCGCATCGGCGACGCGGCATTCCTCGACGCGGAGGGTGAACTCTCGGCGGGCCTGCCGATCATGGGCGCCCTGGCGGGGCGCCAGACCGATTTCCTGATCGCCCTGGACGGTTCGCGGGTGTCGGGCATGACCTTCCACGAGATCTACGTCGACGAGCAGACTCACGCCTGTGGCAGCGACGCCTTCCTGCAGGCCCAGTTTCGCCAGCAGGCGTCCGACCACGTCCTGATCCGGATCGTGCCGGGGCCGTCATTCTCCCGGGAGAGTGACGAGGTGCGCCTGATCAAGCTCGTAAGGCGAATTCTCGGAGCAGACATGCGGGTGGAATTCGAGTACCCTCCGACGATCGAACGGACGGCTTCGGGCAAGTACCGATTCACCGTGAACGAGATCGCCGGCTGACGGCTATCCAGGGAGATGGACGGTGGGATCCTTCTGGCGCGAACTCTGGTGGATGCTGAAGTCCCGGCGGGGACGGCTGGATCTGGCCATTGCCATGTTCCGCGACATGCCCGGCAATCCGGGTTCCCTGGTCCGTGCGCGGCTCTACCGGCAGGTCTTCGCGGCCGCGGGCGAGGGGCTCGAGGTCTATCCGGGACTGCGGGTCCGGAATCCCCAGCTGGTGAAGGTCGGCGACAACGTGTATCTGGGGGAGCAGGTGTTTCTGCAGGCCGGTGGCGGTCTGGAGATCGGCGACGACGTCCTCATCGGGCCCGGCGTCAAGGTCTGGACCCAGAATCACCGCATCGAGGATCCTGACACTCCCATCCGTCTGCAAGGCGCCGACTTCAAGCCCGTGATCATCGGGCCCGACTGCTGGCTGGGCGCCAACTCGTTCATCATGCCGGGGACCGTGCTCGGGCACGGCTGCGTGGTGGGTGCCGGCGCGGTGGTGGGGGCCAAGAAGTATCCCGACTACTGCATTCTCATGGGCAACCCTGCCCGCGTCATCGGTTCGCGGAAGAACCTGCCCAAGGGTGATGCCGAGACTCCCAAGCCGTAAAGCACCCGCCTACCCGTCCTGCCGCCATTCCGGGTAGTGGCGGTCCATCAACTCGCCACAGATGGACGCGAACGTCCGGTGCTGCTCCGGCGACCAGTCCGCGAATCCAGTGGATGGCTGACGACCGCGATTGGAGTGAGGAAGCTCCTTGCCAGCGGCATCCACGCCGGCGACCGTGCACAATCGCGCCATTTCCCCACCGTCGGACACCAGATCCTCGAGCCGGAAGACCGCGTCGGCCTGGGGGGCGGGGCCCGTGTTGGCATCGACCCAGAGGTGGCACGCGTTCTCGAATTGATCGCCGCCGTAGTCGCGCTTGATGCTGTTCCACGGCGAGTTGTCGGTGTACCAGCCGCGGTTCAATCCTGACTGGACCACCCGCCGGCCATCGCGGATCACCAGGACCACCTTGTCCGCCCGGATCACGTCGGGATAGAGGCTGTAGTAGGGCGCGGTCTCCACGTTGTGCAGGGCGCCGCGCTGCTGCAGCACCGGTAGGTCGGCGTCGCCGGCGGCGAGCGCCTCGAGAACCCAGTCGCTGAGGGGCTCGTGGCGGGCCGTGATGGTCGTGCCGTCGGTGAAACGGAGACCGTCGAAGAAATGGGCGAAGGTCTTGGTGCCGGATCGTCCCGATCCGGTCACGAGCAGGCGCAGGTCCTGGGTGCGCGGCGTGATGGTGAACTCCTCGGCGGCATGGCGGAAACGCTCCCAGATCCGGCTACGCTGCACGGTCACGGTGTAGGCCGCATCGGGATCGAGACCGTCGATTTCGAGGTGGTCCAGATCAGCGGGAAAGCCTGCCTTGCGGACCTGGCCACCCGCCTGGGCTTTCACCTGCACCGCGAGATTCCGCTTCCAGCCTCGCGCGAGCTTGAACACATGCAAGGTGCCCTCGCCGGTCACGCATTCGATCCTGTGCGACATCCTGTTCCTTTCGCGGGTCGGCAGCGGCGACCGCGGTCGCCGGCCGATTCCGATGATGCTAGATATCCCAGCGGCGGGCCCGCAGCTGACGGACCCAGAGTTCCCAGGCCATGACCTCGGCCATCTTGGCGGCCATCTGAGCGCCCTGTCGCAGTTCGACCATGATCCGGCCGACCTGATCGAAATCGAAGTAGTCGCGGGATAGGGGCTGCGGGTCGCCCAGCACGCTTTCGTAGTACTCCCGCAGGGGACGATTCCGCCGGTAGACATAATCGTGGCTGCGGAAGTTCGCCGGATTGGGCGGATCGTAACGGCCCCTCGAGAGACGGCGCAACCAGTGCTGTACGCGCAATCGCCGCGCATTCGTCGGCGGCGGGATGGGCGGTTTGCCGGCGAGCTCGTCGGCCACCGACAGGCCCGTGGCGGACGTGGGAACCGCTGACGCCTCGGGATAGTGTTCCACGAGAATCTGCCGGTGCAGCCGACGACCAAACTTGATGTCGTCCGGCAGGCGCAGATAGAAGTCGTAGAGATCGTTCGACGTCAGGGGGATGACCTCGTCCCAGTAGAAGCGGTTGAGGTCGACCTGGTTCATGAACCGGCAGAGGCGGTTGTCGGCGTAGAAAGCGTCCTTCTGGTGGCCGAACAGCGGCGAGGCCGGCTCGTATTCGTCCAGCAGCCCGTCGATCTCGCGATCGTAGCCCTCGTCGCAGACCTTCGCGAAATCCGGGGTGAGCTTGCGGTAGTTGGCCGCCGAGTGCAGCCGGTCGGAGAACATGGTCCGGCCGATGCGGGCGATCTTCTCCTGGCGGGACATGTCGGTGACCAGCTCGTCGGGCTTGTGGTAGCCGGAGCTGAAATTGGTGGGGCCGCCGTAGATGCCGTTGATGAAGAGGGCGGTCCGTGGCCGGTCCACGAAGTGCTGCAGGACCACGTCGAGGTGCGCGATGGTGGAATTGACCATGCCCTCGGCGAACCAGGACGTGCGCCGAACCGAGTCGACGGCGTTGGGCCAGTCGTCGAGGGCAACCCGCGTGGGCGCCACGCCGAGATGCTCCATCAGGTCGCAGGACACCTCGGTCTCGCGACTGCGCCGGTGGCCGTAGGTGTAGGAGAACGGCTCCTTGCCCTGGGCGAGGGCCTCGCCCAGGAGGATGCGCGAATCGAGGCCGCCGGACACCGGCAGGATCACCTGCTCGGCGCCCGCGGTCTTGGCGGCGAACGTCTCGACGAAGAGGCGATGGCCTTCTTCGCGGAGCAGCTCGTCGGGCGCGTCCTGGGGCTCGTAGCGGGGTCGCCAGTAGCGCTGCACGGTGAGGGTGCCGTCCTGGAACGTCAGGTGCGACGCCGGCCGCAGGAGCTTGACGCCGGCCAGGGAGGTGCGGTCGCCGAGGGGGTAGCCGTAGTTGATCAGATCGCGCAGCGCCGCCGGATCCTCCTCGAGGGGAAACTCGGGCCAGCCCATGAACGCCTTGAGCTCGCAGGCGAGGTAGAGGACGTCGCCCAGTTGCCGGTAGTAGACCCGGTGGTGGCCGAAGCGGTCGGTGAGGCAATGGAAAGCCCCGGTCTCGCGATCCAGGCAGGCGGCTGCGAATGAACCGCCGAGGCGGGCGGCCAGACCAGCGGGATCACCGCCGGCGAGGGAGGCGATGGACTCCACGCGCGCTGCGTACTGGTCGTCGGGCTGCCGCTCGGCGCCGTCGCCGTGATAGGCGACTAGATGACGCCGGGCGTGGTCGCGGGTCAGCCGACGCTCGCCGCGTCCGATGCCCGCCCAGCCGACCCAGCCGCGATCGCAGGTCTCGCTGGATGTTTCGTAGAAGGGGAAGTGCTTGAGGATGCCGAGGACGGTGTCGGTCTCCGGGCCCGACGAGGGCCGGCCGCCGATGCGCGCCACGATGCCGGGCATGGGGACTCCTTGAGCGGGAAAGCAGTCTGGAGCAGTCGTTCAGGATCGCGTCGAGCGAATCGGTTCGCCGGTTGCGGTCGATATCAGCGGATCAAGGTAACACGATCCGAGCTGACCTCGCCACCAACGACCAACCGCACATGATAGACGCCCGAGGGGACGCTGTTGCCGTGGCGATCACGTCCCAGCCAGGTGACGTCATGCTCTCCGGCGGTGTGGGATCCCTCGGCCAGCACGTCGATGAGCCGCCCGGTGACGTCGTAGATGGACAGCCGGATGGACGCGTCGCGGGGCAGGGAGAACGGGATGGTCGTGCGCGGATTGAACGGATTGGGATAGCTGGGCAGGAGGGCGGGGCGGTCGACCGCCACGTCGGGGGTGTCGACGTGTGTCGAGGAGACGAGCAGCTTGCTGAACATGATGTCGGTGCCGTTGCTGTCGGCATTCCAGTAGACCGGGATGTAGTTCGACGACATGGGGACCTGGAAGCAGGTGTTGGGCATCATGTTGTGGGTCGATGCCGTGGAGACGTCGATCTCTTCGCCCCAGGACCGCGTGTTCTGATCCCAGACGATGGCGCGAACCCTGGCCGTCGCGGGATTGCTGTCGTTGGTGTGCAGGGAATAGAAGAGGTAGAGCTCGTTGCCGCGCACCGTGGCCACCGGGTCGATCTCATCGGATGCCGTGGTGGGCACGAGGCTCGAGTTCCAGGTTCCCTGACCGTTGTTGTGGGCCTTCCAGACGTGGCGCAGGCGATCGCCGTCCCGGAAGATGAGGTGGATGTTGTCGCCCACGGTGTTGTGGGTGAACCGACGCTCCCAGCCGATGTACTCGGCCCAGATGGAGTGGTCGGGCAGCGCCACGAAGCGGTTGCCATTCCACTTGTAGTACTCGTAGCCGCGGTCGCTCTGCAGGTAGAGGACGAAGAGCATGGCCGAGCCGTCGGCTGCCGGCATGGATCCGATCCGCACGTCCTCCTGTCCGGCCGCGTAGGCGTCGCCGTAGGTCCAGGTGGCGCCGTTGTCGTCCGAGTAGCCGTACTCGACATTCTCGTTGGCATTGTTGGCGTACCGGGTGAAGATCCACCAGCGACCGTTGCCGTCGATCATCGTGTTGGAGCGGTAACCAGCAGTGGTGCCGGGAATGGTGGCAAGGATCCGACGGTCGTCATTGCTCTCGGCGGGGGCGGCCCAGTGACGGCCGCGAATGCCGACGCCGTAGGGAACCGACACGTAGAGGTCGTCGCCGTATCCGGCCAGGGACGCGTGGAAATCGAGGTAACCGTCCAGGATGGCCTGCATGCCGGTGTCGTTCCAGGTCTCGCCGGCGTCGTCGGTATAGACGATGTTGGTGGCCTGCGAATGACTGCCCCCGTGCATGGCCCAGAAGCGATCGGGATTGGTCGGGCTCATGTAGCCCTTCCAGCGAGGAACGGCCATGGTGGCGCTGA
>PIVY01000945.1 GCA_003353795.1 bacterium | reverse complement strand
GCGGAGGCTGAAATCGAGGTGGTCGCTGACGATCTCGATCCGCAGATCGCGCCCCGCCGACCGCCGGCGATCCTCCACCAGGGCGGGCGGCTCGACCGTGAAGTAGATCTGCAGCGCGTCGGCCTCCAGACCAAAACGGCGTTGAGGATTGATGTACTCCCAGGGACCGTCGGTCCCCGGCACGACCAGCCTTCCCTGGTACTCCCAGTCGCGAATCGGCGCGTGGGCCATGTAGATGGCATCGCCCACGGTCAGGCCGTACGGCTGCCGTACCGGCGGTGCATGCCAGTCGGCCGCCAGGACGGCGTACGCCTTGCGATCGGATCCGAGGTGAGCCAGGCCCGGGCGAGTTCGGTTGAGATCCTCTATCCGTAGCTCGAATCGGCCGCCGGTCTGCGCGACATTCCGCATGACGACGGTGAAGAGCTGATTGAGGGTGGGCGAGCCGGCCTCGGTGACGCTGCAGTCGCCGTCCGGCACGGCGGAGGTCGACATCGGCGCCG
>PIVY01000944.1 GCA_003353795.1 bacterium | reverse complement strand
GCCTCGATCCTACTGATCGTGGGGATCGGCGTCGGCATTTACGCCGTGGTCGCCGCGTTCCTCAAGAAGACTCGCCTGGCCGCCGTCCTGGTGGTGGCCACGGTGCTGGTGATGGCCGGGTTGCGGGAGATCGTGCGCGGCGGTTACCTCGCCGACGTCTTCCACCCACGCGACCTCGCGGTCAACACCCAGATCTCGCCGCTGATCATGTTCCTGGCGGCGTTCGCCGTCGGCATCGGCTGCGTGGTCTACATGCTCAAGCTGGCCGCCCGGGCCGGGAAGGAGGCGTGAGATGAATTACCCGGTATGGGATCTCGGCGCCCTCTGTGGCGGCTTCTTGATCGCGCTGGTCGCGGTCACCCACGTGTTCGTCAGCCACTTCGCCGTGGGCGGCGGCCTCTGGCTCGTGCTGACCGAAATGAAGGCGCGGCGCGAGAACGACACGGCGCTCCTCGGTTACGTCAAGGGGCACGCGAAGTTCTTCTTGCTGCTCACCATGGTGTT
>PIVY01000943.1 GCA_003353795.1 bacterium | reverse complement strand
CCATGCCGACGGACGGCGCCCAGGACGCTCTCGCCAACCGCCGTGTGACCGCCATCTTCGACGAGCCCCTCGATCCGGCCACCGTCAGCGGCGCCAGCGCCACCCTCTCGGTGGTCGGCGGCGGGGCCGTGGCCGCCACCGTCGGCTACGACGAGGGCTCGGCGACGGTCATAATCGATCCGGATCTGGATCTGAACTGGGACGTGGAGTACGAGGCTCGGCTCACCACCGCGATCACCGACCGGGCGGGCAACCCGCTGGCCGCTGACGTGGTCTGGTCCTTCCGCACCCGCGATACCGCAACGATCTGCGACGTGGCCACGTCCAGCACGGAGTTCGCCCAGGGCACGTCCTCGGGTCTGATCATCTCCGAGATCGACAGCAGCGACGCCGGCGGCCAGTTGCGCCTGCAGGCCCGCCTGGACGACACCTTCGACGCGCCGACCCTCTCCCCGATCTGGGACGCAACCAACCCGGAGGGATACACGCCCGTCATCACCGACG
>PIVY01000200.1 GCA_003353795.1 bacterium | reverse complement strand
TCCAGCTGGTGCCGCGGATGGTGCGCTTGGGGTAGACGTTGAGCCAGCGGTAGGCGTCGACGCGTTCCATCTTCTCGCTGAACGAGAACTGCAGCTCGTCGATGGGGCCGAGCATCACCGTGGCGCTCTCGGGCGCGGCCGCCGCGAGCCACGGGGAGATCTCGTCCTTCGGGCCGCCCGGGGGCGGCAGCGGGTTGGCACAGGCGAAGAGCAGGGCCAGGCTCAGGAGCCAGGCCCCGCTCAGGATGTGCCTCGCGATGCGCGTCGACCGTGGCAGGACGGCCTCCCTACTTCATGAACGTCGCGATGATGGCGCGCTGGGCGTGCATCCGATTCTCGGCTTCATCGTAAACGACGCTGTGCGGTCCGTCGATCACTTCGTCGGTGATCTCCTCGCCGCGATGCGCGGGCAGACAGTGCAGGACGATGTGGTCCTTGTCGGCTCCGGCCAGCAGGTCGTTGGTCAGCCGGAAGGGCGCGAAGTCCTGCCGGCGCTTCACGGCTTCCTCTTCCTGACCCATACTGTAGAACGCGTCGCTGTAGATCACGTGGGCGCCGTCGACGCCCTCGGCGGGATCATTGGTGATGCGGAAGCTGGCTCCGGCAGCCTCGGCGGCGGCCAGGATCGCCTCGTCCGGCTCGTATCCGGCGGGGCAGGTCAGGGTGAAGTTGAAGGGGAATACGCTCGCGGCATTGAGCCAGCTGTTGGCCAGGTTGTTACCGTCGCCGACCATGACGACGTTCTTGTCGTCGATGGAGCCGAGGTGCTCCTCCACGGTCATGATGTCGGCCATGACCTGGCAGGGATGCAGCAGGTCCGTCAGACCATTGATCACCGGCACCGTGGCGTGCTCGGCCAGCTCGTCCACCTCACCCTGGTCGAACCACCGGATCATGATCCCGTCCACGAACCGGCTCAGGACCTTGGCGACATCCTTCACGGACTCGCGCGTCCCCATGCCGATCTCCTTGTCGGTGATGAACAGCGAGTTCCCACCGAGCTGCCTGATCGCGATCTCGAAACTCACCCGCGTCCGCAGCGACGGCTTCGCGAACACGCACGCAAGCTGCCGGTTCGGATGGCTGTGCGCCAGCGTGTGCGCCCGCGCCGCAGGCTTCTGCTCCCGAGCCAGGGCCAGAATGCCCCGAAGCTCCTCCAGGGAAAAATCGTTGATCCTTAGGAAATCCTTCATCTCGAGCTCCTAGGCCGTCGCAGGATCATCACGTCCAGGCGGCCGTCCAATGTCCATGGTCGAGCCGCGCCCCGCGCGGCAATGACACCGCCGCCAAGATAGCATCTGGCGGGCGTATTTCCACCGAGGAGGTGGGGCTGTGTGGTCGGCCTTCGTTTCCGCGTCTCCGCAGCGAGGGTGGCCATTCCAGGGCCACCCAACGCGAGGACCAGCGGAAACGAAGGCCGACCACACAGCCCCCGCCCCATCAGAGGATATACCGCGACAGATCCTCATCCTTGATGATGCCCTCGAGCCGCTCTTGCACGAACTCGGGCGTGACCTCGAACGGCCCGGTCATGCTCTGCGGAACCTCGAAGAGGAGTTCATCGAGGAGCTGCGCGAGAATGGTCTGCAGACGGCGGGCGCCGATGTTCTCCATGCGCTTGTTGAGCTCGGCGGCGATGCGGGCCAGCTCGTGAATCGATTCCTCGGTGAACTTGAGCTGGCACTGATCGACCTCGAGGATGGCCTGGTACTGCTTGAGGAGCGAGCTGTCGGTGTCGCGCAGGATCTTGACGAAATCCTCCTCGGTGAGGCTGTCGAGTTCCACGCGCACGGGGAAGCGGCCCTGCAGCTCGGGGATCATGTCGCTGGGCTTGCTCATGTGGAAGGCGCCGGCGGCCACGAAGAGGATGTGATCGGTCTTCACCGGGCCGTGCTTCGTGCTGACGGTTGTGCCCTCGACGATGGGCAGGAGGTCGCGCTGCACGCCCTCGCGGCTCACGTCCGGGCCCGAGCCGCCGCCGCCCTTGCCGGCGATCTTGTCGATCTCGTCGATGAAGATGATGCCGCCCTGCTCGGCGAGGTCGAGGGCCTCCTGCTCGAGGCGCGCGGAGTCGAGGCGGCGGTTGGCTTCCTCTTCACGCAGGACCTTGCGGGCCTGGCCCACGGTCAGTTCCTTCTCCACGGTCTTCTGGGGGAACATGCCCTTGAGGCTTTCCTCGAAGCCGGGATCCACGTCCATGCCGGCCGAGGAGAAGATGTTGGCCACCTGGACCTTGCTCTGGCGCGTGCTCAGCGTGACCGACCGCTCCTCGAGCACACCCTGTCGGAGCTGCTCGCGGACCTTGTCGCGGCTGCGTTCCCAGCGGGATTTGCGATCGGGGTCGTCGCCGGCGCCAGAAAGCGGCGGGAACAGCAGGTCGATGAGCCGGTCCTCCACCGCGCGGTCGATCTCGTCGCGGACGCCGGCTTCCTTCCGCGTGCGCACGATCTGGATGGCGTTCTCCACCAGGTCGCGGACCATGCTGTCCACGTCCCTGCCGACGTAGCCCTTTTCGGTGAACTTGGTCGCCTCGACCTTGAGGAAGGGCAGCTCGCCGATCTGCGCCAGTCTTCTTGCGATCTCGGTCTTGCCCACGCCCGTGGGCCCGATGAGCACGATGTTGTTGGGCACGACCTCGTTGCGCACGGCCTCGGGCAGTCGCATGCGGCGCCAGCGATTGCGCAGGGCGATGGCCACCGACCGTTTGGCGTCGTCCTGGCCGATGATGTGACGGTCCAGCAGCGCCACGATCTCGTGGCAGGTGAGCTGCGCGTCGGCGGTGATCTTGCGGATCTCCATCTATTCTTCTCCCTCGTCGAGATCGAGCACGGTGATGTTCGTGTTCGTGTAGATGCAGACCCCGCCGGCGATCTCCAGCGATTTGCGCACGATGTCCCGCGCGGCGAGGTCGGTGTTCTGCAGCAGGGCACGCGCGGCCGACAGCGCATACGGTCCGCCCGAGCCGATGGCGGCGATGGCGTCGTCGCTGTCGATGATGTCGCCGTTGCCCGAGACCACGTAGGTGTCGCTCTTGTCCATGACGATCATCATGGCCTCGAGGCGTCGCAGGATGCGGTCGCTGCGCCATTCGCGCGCCAGTTCCACGGTGGCCCGGCGCAGGTGGCCATTGTAGCGCTCGAGGTGAGCCTCGAATTTTTCCCAGAGTGTGAATGCGTCGGCGGCGCCGCCGGCGAAGCCCACGAGCACCTTGCCGTGGTAGAGCTTGCGCACCTTCACGGCGCCGTGCTTGGCCACGGTGTTGCCCAGGGTGACCTGGCCGTCGCTGCCGATGGCGCCCTTGCCGTCGCGCAGAACGGCCACGACGGTGGTGGAGCGGATCTTCCGTTCGTCAGAGCTCATGGCGATCAATCCTTCTTCCGGGCCCGGGGGTGCGCCTTCTGATAGGCCTCACGCACCTGGGTCCGGCTGAGATGAGTGTAGATCTGGGTCGTGGCCAGATGGCCGTGCCCCAGCAACTCCTGGACGACGCGGATCCCGGCGCCGCCGTCGAGAAGATGCGTGGCGAAACTGTGCCGAAGCGTGTGAGGCGATACGCCCGCGAGGCCGGCGAGTTCCCCCGCATAGTGGGAAACGCGTTGCTGGACCGTGCGTCGGGCGATGCGTCTTCCCGGTCGTCCTTCGAAGACTGGTCGCGATGTGAGGCCTCGGGTGACGCGTCCGTCTGTCACGGCGAGCCATTCGACAGGGTCGAGTCGGCGTTCGAGATGGGCGCGCAACGCCTCGTCGGCGCAACCGCACAACGGCAGGAGGCGTTCCTTGCGGCCCTTGCCCAGGACCTTCACCCGACCGTCCACCAGATCGACGTCTCCCAGGTCGAGTCCCACAACCTCGGCGAGGCGCAGGCCCAGGCCGTAGATCACTTCCAGCAGGGCCCGGTCGCGAAGGCCGCGATCGGTCGACGGGTCGGGCAAGGTAAGGAGCTGCTCCAGGAGTTGCTCGCCGAGGACCGTGGGTAGATTTCGCTCGCGACCGCCGCGGCTTGCGGAGAGGTCGTCGGGGAGATGATCGATGCGGCCGGTAAGTTGCAACCACCGGTAGAAGGACCGGATGCTGGCGAGGTGCCGGTTCACCGTGGCGGGACTTCGCTGCAGGCGCCGGAGCTTCGCCAGGTGGGTGCGGGCCAGGCCGCGGCGGGCCAGGTCGGGCCAGTCCTCGGCGTGGGGCGGATCGGGAACGGCGCCAAGTTCGACGGCGGTCTCCAGGAACTGGCGCAGATCGCGCGCATAGTGCTCGATGGTCCGCGGGCTCAGGTCGCGCTCGGCGGCGAGATGGTCGAGGAACGGCTGGAGGTTCGCGGGCCGGGGCACGGCATCAGTCCTCCTGTTTCTCCTCGTCGAGAACCATGGTCAGCCAGAGATCGAGGTCCTGCAGGGCGACCTCGCGCTTGGCCAGCTTCCGTTCGCGCTTGCCCTTCACCTTCTCCGCAAGATCGGGAAGGATGCCGAAGTTGGCGTTCATGGGCGTCAGGCGCTCGCTGGTGTCGTCGAACAGGAACCCGTGGTGCAGCGCGCCCAGGATCGTGGTGTAGGGCCAGGGCGGCAGGCGCAATCCGCGCAGTTCGGCATCGAGGTGCCGGGCGGTGATCAGTCCGCCGGCGATGCTCTCCACGTACCCCTCCACGCCGGTGATCTGGCCGGCGAGGCGGATCGACGGCTCGTTGCGCAAGGCGAAGTTCGAACGGAGCACGCGGGGTGTGTCCACGTAGAAGTTGCGGTGCATCTGGCCGAGGCGCACGAACTCGGCGTTGGCCAGACCGGGGATCATGCGCAGGACGCGCTTCTGCTCGCCCCACTTCAGCCGCGTCTGGAATCCCACCAGCCCGAACAGCGTTCCGTCCGCGTTCTCCTGCCGCAACTGGACCACGGCATGCGGCCGCTTGCCGGTCTTCGGATCGAGCAGACCCACCGGACGCAGGGGACCGAAGCAGAGGGACTGCACCCCGCCGTCGGCGATCTCCTCCACCGGCTGGCAGCCGTCGAAGAGGTCGGCGCGATCGAAGTCCTTCACTTCCAGACGCTCGGCCGAGGTGAGGGCCGCGTGGAAGGCCAGAAACTCCGCCTCGTCCATGGCGGCGTTGAGATAGTCGGCATCACCCTTGTCGTAGCGACTGGCGCGGTACAGCAGGTCGAGGTCGAGGGACTCCAGAGTTACCGTGGGCGCGATGGCGTCAAAGAAATGCAGACCCTCGCGGCCGGTGATCTCGGCGAGTTGTTCCTGCAGCGCCGGTCTGGTCAACGGCCCTGTAGCCAGGATCCACCAGCGGTCGGGCGCGACCTCGAGACGGCGCACTTCCTCGCGACGAACGGTGATGAGGGGCTCGGCCTCGACGGCATCCTCGACGCCGGACGCAAAGCGTTCGCGGTCGATGGCCAGGGCGGCGCCGGCCGGAACCCGATGCTCGCGAGCGATGTCCAGGAGCGCACAACCGATCCGATCCATCTCGTCCTTCAACAGACCGCTACCGGTGGCCGGGTCGGTGCTCTTGAAGCTGTTGGAACACACGATCTCGGCCAGATTCTCCGACTGGTGCGCCGCCGTGGGCACCACCGGCCGCATCTCGTAGAGTGTGACCGCGTGACCGCGTCGGGCCAGTTGCAGCGCGGCCTCGCATCCCGCGAGGCCGCCGCCGACGATCCTGATGTCGGATGCGGGCATCAGTCCTCCGCGGCTGGTGAATTCGCCGCCGACGTGCCGGACGTTTTCTTCTTGGCCGTCTTCTTCTTGGCGACCTTTTTCTTGGCCGTCTTCTTCTTGGCAACCTTTTTCTTGGCCGTCTTCTTCTTGGCAACCTTCTTCTTCGCCGTCTTCTTCCGGACGACCTTCTTCTTGGACGACTTGCGCACCGCCGCGGCCGCCATCCACTCGAGGGCTTCCGCCACGGTCACGGTGTCCGGCTCACGATCCTTGGGAATCGAGGCATGAACGGAACCGTCGGTCACGTAGGGACCGTAGCGGCCCTTCAGCACCTGCAGCATCTCGCCAGAATCCGGGTGTGGGCCCACCTCGGCGAGCACCGGTTTCTTGCCGGCCTCCTTGTCGCGAACGCGCTGCATGGCCTCTTCGAGAGTGATGGTGAAGAGCTGGTCTGCCGACTCCACGCTGGCGAAGACCTTATCCCGCACGACGTACGGACCGAAGCGACCCAGCCCGGCGCTCACCGTCTTGCCCGTCTCGGGATCGACGCCCACCTCGCGCGGCAACGAGAGCAGCTTGAGGGCCAGCTCCATGTCGACCATGCCCAGGTCGGTGCCGCGCCCCAGGCTCACGCGCTTGGGCTTGGGATCGTCGTCGTTCTCACCGAGCTGCAGGTAGGGACCGTACGGGCCGGTGAGTGCGTAGATGTTCTTGCCCGTCTCGGGATCGCTGCCGATGGGCTCGAGGCTCTTGCGCTTCTCCTCGAGGAGTTCGCTGGCCTTCTCGGGCGTCAGCTCGTCGATGAGCAGGTCCACCGGCAGGGTCACGCTCTCGCCACCCTGTTCGCCGCGCTGTACGTATACCGACTTGCGACCGATCTTCACCCGCAACGGAGCGCCGGTTTCCGGATCGTGTCCGACGGGAATGGCCGGGAACTCGATGCGCTCCATCTCCTCGCCGATGCGCTTGATGAGGCCCGGCTCCTCGCCGCCGCCGTGGTAGAAGCGCTTGAGGAACTCGCGCGGGTCGGCCTCGCCGCGGGCGATGGCGTCCAGCTTCTCCTCCATGCCCGCCGTGAATCCGATGTCGAGGTAGCGCGGAAAGTGGTCGCGAAGCAGGCGGTTGACCGCCATGCCCACGTAGGTCGGCATCAACGCGCCGCTCTTCTTCGTGACGTAGTCGCGATTCTGGATGGTGCGGATGATCGACGCGTAGGTGGACGGGCGACCGATGCCCTCCTCCTCAAGCTTCTTGACCAGCGCGGCCTCGGTGTAGCGGGCTGGCGGCTGGGTCTCGTGGCGGAGCGCGCTCACCGTCTGCACGCCCTGCTGGGTCTCGCCCTCGGGCGCACTCTCGTCAGGCAGATGCTGGCCCTCGTGCAGTTCCGGCAGCAGAGCGTCGCGCTCACGATCACCGTAGACCTTGAGGAAACCCGGGAACGTGACGATGGAGCCGTTGGCCCGCCAGAGCAGGGTCTCGCCGTGACAGATGCAGGTGAGATCGACCGCGGTCTTGTCGAGCTGGGCGTTGGTCATCTGGCTGGCGAGGGTGCGGTTCCAGATGAGGCGGTAGAGCGCCAGCTGATCCTTGTCCAGGCGGCCGGCCAAGCTGTCGGGTGTGCGGGACAGGCTGGTGGGCCGGATGGCTTCGTGCGCCTCCTGAGCACCCTTGCTCTTGGTCTTGTAGAACCGTGGCCCGTCCGTGTAGGCGTCGCCAAACTCCTCGCGGATGACGCCCTCGGCTTCGTGCACCGCCTGCTGCGACAGGGTCACCGAGTCGGTACGCATGTAGGTGATCAGACCGGCGCTCTCGCCGCCGTCCAGTTCGAGACCTTCGTAGAGCTTCTGGGCCAGACTCATGGTTCGCGAGGGCGAGAAGCCCAGCCGGCTCGATGCCTGCTGCTGCAGGGTCGAGGTGATGAACGGCGGCGACGGGCTCTGCTGCGTGCTCTTGCGATCGACGGTGCTGACGATCCACGGCAAGGACTCCGCGCCGCGGGCGCAGTTCTGGATCTTCTCCGCCTGCTCTTCACCGAGCAGCAGGCGCTTGCCGGGCTGCTTGAGCTCGCCGGTGTCGGGATCGAAGTCCTTGCCGCCGGCGAGCCGGACGTCGCCGACCTCGCGCAGACGGGCCGTGAAGTTGGTGCCGTCGGGGCCGTAAAGCAGCGCTTCCACGTCGAAGTAGGTGGCCGACCTGAAGCGCTGTCGCTCCTCCTCGCGCTCCACGATGAGACGCACGGCGACGCTCTGCACGCGGCCGGCGCTCAGGCCCGAGCGGACCTTCTTCCAGAGCACGGGCGACAGCTCGTAGCCGTAGAGTCGGTCGAGGATGCGACGGCTCTCCTGGGCGCGCACCAGCTTGTCGTCGATGTCGCGCGGGTTCTCGAGAGCGCCCTTGATGGCGGTCTTGGTGATCTCGTGGAAGGTGATCCGGCGCACCGGGATCTTGGGCTTGAGCACCTCGAGCAGATGCCAGCTGATGGCCTCACCCTCGCGGTCCTCATCCGTGGCCAGCAACAACTCGTCGGCCTTTGCCATGAGCTTCTTGAGCTCGGCGACCTGGTCCTTGCTGTCGGCCGACACCACATAGATGGGCTCGAACTCGCCGTCCACGTCCACGGCCAGACGTTTCCACGGTTTGTCCTTGTACTTGGCCGGGATCTGGGCGGCCTTTTCCGGCAGGTCGCGAATATGGCCGACGCTGGCGGCGACCTTGTAGCCACTGCCGAGGAACTTCTCGATGGTCCGGGCCTTTGCCGGCGACTCGACGACGATCAGCTTCAAGGACTGTCTCTCCTCGACCCTTCACG
>PIVY01000942.1 GCA_003353795.1 bacterium | reverse complement strand
AAGAACAGGATGACGAAGGCCAGGATCGCACCGTAGAGGAGCGACTGCTGCAGGCCTTCCACCGAGGCGGCCACGTAGTCGGCGTCGCGGTAGACGAACTCAGCGGCGAACCCGGGGTACTGATCGCGGAGGACATCCAGGACCTTGTCCACCTCAGCCGTGGAGTCGATGGTGTTCTTGCCGACCTCTTTGTAGAGATGCAAGGCGACCACTTCACCGTCGGACAGATAGGTCAGGCCGTCGGGCTCCTTGACCGTGTCCAGCACGTCGGCCACGTCGGCCACGGTGATGCCTGGGCCAGCGGCAGGAATCTCGGTCTTGCGGATCTCGTCCAGGCTCTCGAACTCACCCAGGATGCGCAGCGGCAGATACAGCGGACCCTTGCGGATGCGGCCACCGGGGAAGTTGACGTTGGCCACCCGCAAGGCGGCCGCCAGGTTGTCCACGGTGAGACCGTAGAGGCGGAGCTTCTGGAAATCGGGCTGCACGAGGATCTCGCGCTCG
>PIVY01000941.1 GCA_003353795.1 bacterium | reverse complement strand
TTGCCCCGCCATTCCTTGCCCACGACCTCGACGGCGCATCGTGTCTTCGAGGGCGTTTCGCAGGTGGATCTGTTCACGGTGGCGAACATGCCGTTCTCCATCAACCTCGGGCAGCGAGGTGTCGTCCCGCTGACCCTGACACTCATCAATCCTGGAGACGAGGATGTCGCCGACGCCTTCTTCACCAGGCTGCGGATCCGTCTCGAGGACGACGCCGGCGGCGGCATCGTTCCGGCCTCGTTGCTGACCCGCGTCGTGGTGAGCGAGGGCAACAACGTCTACCGCGACGTGACCGCCGGAGAGCTGGAGACCAGCGGCGCCGAAGTCGATCTGACCTTCGCCACGCCCGTTCGCATCACCAGCAGCGAGCCGGTGACCCTGGGCCTGCGCCTGGACATCGCCGAGACGGCCACGGTGCCGACCTTCCGCGTCAGTATCCCGTCCCTCGACTGGCTGGAGGCCGAGGACGCCGTCAGCACGGCGTCGGTGCCGGTGCACCTGCAGG
>PIVY01000029.1 GCA_003353795.1 bacterium | reverse complement strand
ACCGTCCTTGGTCGTGTAGCAGCTGAAGGTCTCTTGTTCGACCGCAAACCGATTGAGACCACCGCCCCAGGTCCCCAACCACAAGGCACCCGATGTATCTTCGTGAATCGAGAATATGAAGTTGTTACTGATACTGTTCGGATCGTCCGTATCGATCTGGAAACTGGTAAATGTTTCCTTTTCCCGATCGAATCTGTTCAGACCACCACCCTGGGTTCCTATCCAGAAGATACCTCTGGAGTCTTCGTAGATGACCCTGACGAAATCATTGCTCAGGCTGTGCGGATCATTCGGATCGGTACCGTAGTGCTTGAAGCTCTGCGATTCTCGGTCGAAGCGGTTGAGCCCGCCGCCATTGGTGCCTATCCAAATAATGCCCGAGTGGTCCTCGTAAATCGATCTTATCTGGTCGTGACTCAGGCTGCCCGGATCGCCGGGATCGTGGCGATAGGTGGTGAACTTCTCGGTACTGCGATCAAAGCTGCAAATACCGCCGCCATTGGTTCCGAGCCAGATGACACCGGATCGATCCTCGCAGATGACCCTGACGATATCATGGCTCAGGCTGCTGGGGTCGGCCGAGTCGTGACGATAGTGCACATACTGCATCGTTCGTCGATCGAGCCTGTCCAGACCGCCGCCATGCGTTCCGATCCAGAGGTACCCTGCGTCGTCTTCGTAAATCGCCCAGATGATGTCGTGGCTCAAGCTGTTGGGTTCGTTCACGATCGGCTTGAAGAGCAGGAATTGCTTCTGTTTGCTGTCGAACTTGTTGACTCCGCCGCCGTAAGTGCCGATCCACATCACGCCCGACCGATCCTCGTAGATTGCCCGGATCTGATTGTAAGTGATGCTGGTGTCATCGTTGGGGTCGTTGATATACCGGATGAACTCACCGCTGGCCCGGTCAAACCCGTTCAAGCCACCACCGTCGGTACCAATCCAGAGAACTCCGGATCGACTTTCGTATATCGCGTAGATCTGATCATCGCTCAAGCTGTGGGGGTCATCCGGATCGTTGACATAGCGTGTGAGAACGCTCCTCTCCTTATCGAGCCTTGCCAATCCACTATCGGTACCGACCCATAGAACGCCATCCCTATCCTCACAGAGCGATCTGACCGTATCGTGCGCCAGGCTCCTGGAATCGTCGTTGTCGGCTCTGTAGTGGATAAAAGCATCTTGCTGGGGGTCGTATCTTTCGAGTCCGCCGCCGTCGGTTCCGATCCAGATTGCGCGCGATCCGTCCTCGACGATGGTCAATACAGTGTCATTGCTCAGACTTGCAGGGAGGTTCGGATCGTGTCGGTAGCGCGTGAACTTTCCAGTTTCGGGGTCCAGTCTGTTCAAGCCACCGTCAGTGCCGATCCAGAGCATGCCAGCGCCGTCCTCGCATATCGTTCTGACGATGTTGTGGCTGATGCTGTTGGGGTCGTTGGGGTCATTTCGATAATGTGTAAAGCGCTTTGCAACCGGATCGTATCGATCCAGGCCGCCATGAAAGGTGCCGATCCACAGAATTCCGGATCTGTCCTCCAGAATCGAGAGGATCTCATTGTAGCCGAGGCTGTTGGCTTCGCGGGGATCATGCCGTAAAACCGTGATTCGATAGCCATCGTACCGGTTCAGGCCGTCCTCCGTGCCAAACCACATGAATCCGGTGCTATCCTGGATCACGCAACTCACGATGCTCTGGGAAAGCCCCTCTTCGATGGAGATTTCCGAGAATGTGATGTGACTGGCTTGGGCGGGCGACTTGGAATTAGAAACCACGAGGAACAGGCAAACCAGCAGAATGAATCTTAACTGTCTGCTCCCTGGGCGTTGCACGTGGCGCATGAGTTGTACCTACCGTTTATTCCGTACATGCTGTCAGAATTGTACTTACAGCGGCCGGATTCTAGCATATCAGGATGCACAAGATCATCCTATTCGGGGCTCATTTCAGCCCTGAGATCCCTGTGCCTTCTGTTTATTCGTCTGGACTTCCCCCGGCTTCATTAGACACCTCCCAGTCTTTACTGTGCTTGAAGGAGGAGTCCATGAGCAGGCCCCATTATACCGACGAGTTCAAATCTGAAGCCATCCGCGGTAGGCTGCTTCTGGCCAGGGCGTGAACAGCGCAACGGAACTCACATCCGGCGTGGACGAATATGTTCTCGGATTCCAGGGAGCGACCATGGCCATATACCGCCCTTCCCGCTAGAATGGTGCGACACTCTGGAGGCCCCGCCATGCCGGAACCCATCTCCTCTCTGCTCAACGACCGCTTCGGCCCCACCGACGCGCCCATCGTCACCGCCCGCGCCCCCGCCCGCGTCAATCTCATCGGCGAGCACACCGACTACAACCAGGGCTACGTCCTGCCCACCATCCTCGGCTGCCACGTCGAGGTGGCCATCCGCCGCACCACCAAGGACCAGGTCCGCCTCCTCGCCCTCGACCTCGACGAGATGCTCACCTACGGCCCCGGCGACGAACCCACCGAAGACTGGCCCGACTGGGCCCCCTACCTCGTCGGCATGGTGGAAGAGATGCGCGCCCGCGACCTCGTCGACGGCGGCCTCGACCTCGCGGTCACCGGCACCGTCCCCCGCGCGTCGGGACTCAGCTCGTCGGCCGCCCTGGAGACCGCCGCCGCGCTGGCCCTCGAACGCGCCTTCGGCATGCGCCTCGACCCCTTGACCATGGTCCATCTCTGCCGCGATGTGGAGCATCACTGGGCCGGCGTCCGCTGCGGCATCATGGACCAGATGGCCAGCCGCCTAGGCCAGCCGGGCCACGCCCTCTTGATCGACTGCCGCGACGGTCGCTATCGCCAGGTGCCACTGAATCTCGGCGACCACGAGCTCGTCATCACCGACAGCGGCGTGCGTCGCGAGCTCGGCGACTCCGTCTACAACGAACGCCGCGCCGAATGCGAGCAGGGCGTGGCGCAGCTTCACCAGCACGACGATGCGATCGACTCGTTGCGCGCCGTCAGTCCCGATTTCCTCGACGACCACATCGCCGAACTGCCGCCCCACCTGGCCGGCCGTTGTCGCCACGTGGTCGACGAGAACGCCCGCGTCCTCGCCGCCGAGGTGGCCCTCTCCGTGGGCGACTTACGCGCCTTCGGCAATCTCATGAACCTCTCCCACGACAGCCTGCGCGACCACTACGACGCCAGCCATCCCACCATCGACCGCCTGGTGGAAACGGCGCGCGCGGTGCCGGGCGTGCTCGGCTCGCGCCTCACCGGCGCCGGCTGGGGCGGCTGCACGGTCACGCTCTGCGAGCGCGATTCGGTGTCCATCCTGCGCGAACGACACGAGAAGGAGATGGCCGAGATGGGCACCCCGGGCTCGGTCATGCTCGTGGGTCGCGCCCAGGCGGCGGGCGTGATGGAGACACCGGCGTGAGACCGCTCAAGCCGACCATCACGATGCACGAGGCCGAGGAATGGGCCCGCGAGCGCTACGGCATCGAGACCTCGGGCACGCAGTTGCCGGGTGAGATCGACCGCAACGTCCTGCTCACCGCCGCCGACGGCCGGCGCTGGGTCCTCAAGCTCGCGCCCGCCGCATCCGACCGCACCGAGATCGCCTGTCAACTCGCCGTGCTGCAGCACCTCGAGCACACCGATCTGCATGACGTCGTGCAAACCGTGGTGCAGGATCTCCACGGCGAGGTCATGAGCACCGTCCGCACGGCTGCGGGCGACGAAGGCCTGCTGCGCGTGGTGACCCATCTTCCGGGCATGCCGCTGGCGAAGCTCGACCGCGCCACCGATGAACTGCGCCACGAGATCGGCCAAATCCTCGCCCGCCTCGACAACGCGTTGATCGACTTCGACCACCCAGGCGCTCATCGCCATTTGGTCTGGGATCTGGTCAATCTGCTGGAACTCACACCCTTGGTCGAAGACGTCGAGCCCGACCTGCAGCCCCTCGTGGCCGCCGGCCTCGACGCATTCGCGACGCACGTCGTCCCCCACCTCGCCGACCTTCCCCGCAGCGTCGTCCAGAACGACGCCAACGACTACAACCTGCTCGTGAGCGAGGACGGCGTGAAACTCACCGGCGTCATCGACTTCGGCGACATGGTCCACACCATCACCGTGGCCGAACTTGCCATCGCCTGCGCCTACGCCATGCTCGACACGCCCAACCCCCGCGCCGCGGCCGACGCCATCACCGCCGGCTACATATCGGCCCGCCCGCTCACGGACCTCGAGCGCGACTTGCTGCCGCACCTGATCACCGCGAGGCTGTGCAACAGCCTGCTCATGTCGGCCCAGGCGCGGACCCTGGACCCCGACGACGAGTATCTCCGCATCTCCGAGCGCCCCGTGGCCGACTTGCTGAAGAGGTTGCAGACATGAACCTGACCCCGCGCACACCAGACGAGATCCGCGCCATTCGCGACCGCCACCTTGGCCGCAACCTGAGCCTCGCCTACACCGAGCCCCTGAAGATCGTGCGCGGCGAAGGCCAGTACCTGTTCGCCGAGGACGGTCGCCGCTATCTCGACCTGGTAAACAACGTCTGCCACGTGGGTCACTGTCATCCGCGGGTCGTCGAGGCGGGGCGGAAGCAGATGGAGGCGCTCAACACCAACTCGCGCTACCTGCACGACAACCTCGCCGAGTACGTCACGCGCCTGGCCGGCACCATGCCCGACCCGCTGAGCGTGTGCTTCCTCGTCTGCACCGGCAGCGAGGCCAACGAACTGGCGCTGCGCCTGGCCCGCGCCCACACCGGTCGTCGCGAGATCGTGGTGCTCGATCACGCGTACCACGGCCACACGACGTCGCTCATCGAGATCTCGCCCTACAAGTGCGAGAGCAAGGGCGGCGAGGGTCTGGCGCCGCATGCGCGCAAGGTACCGTGTCCCGACCCCTACCGAGGACGGCACCGCGGGGACGACGCCGGTTCGCGCTACGCCAGCGAGGTCGCGCACGCGGTGGCCGAGCAGCGGCCCGGCGCCTTCATGGCCGAAACACTGGTGGGCTGCGGCGGGCAGATCGTCCCGCCAAGCGGCTTTTTCACAGGCAGTTACGAGGTCGCTCGCGCCGCCGGCGCCGTCTGTATCGCCGACGAGGTGCAGGTCGGTTTCGGACGCGTCGGCTCGCACCTGTGGGCGTTCGAAGCCCACGGCGTGGTGCCCGACATCGTGACCCTGGGCAAGCCCATCGGCAACGGTCACCCGCTGGCCGCCGTGGTGACCACACCAGAGATCGCCGACGCGTTCGACACCGGCATGGAGTACTTCAACACCTTCGGCGGCAACCCGGTCAGCTGCGCCATTGGACTCGCGGTGCTGGATGTCATCGAGGAGGAAGGTCTGCAGGCGCACGCCGCCGCCATGGGCGCGCGATTGATGAACGGTATGCGCTCTCTGGCCGAACGTCACGAGGCCATCGGCGATGTCCGAGGCCAGGGCCTGTTCATCGGCGCCGAGCTGGTATCCGACCGCGCTGCCCGAACGCCCGACGCCGCCACCGCCGATCACGTGATCGACGCCATGAAGGACCGCGGCTTCCTGCTCTCCACCGACGGTCCCGATCACAACGTCCTGAAGATCAAGCCGCCGCTGGTGCTGGACGACGGCGATGTCGATGGCACCGTGGCCGCTCTCGACGAGGTCCTGGGCCAGCTCGAGAAGGGACGCTAGCCATGCCCACTCAGCTCGTCATCCTCGCCGCCGGCATCGGGCATCGCTTCGGCGGACTCAAGCAGCTCACCCCGGTCGGGCCGTCGGGCGAGACCATCATGGACTACACCGTCTTCGACGCCGCCTTCAACGGCTTCGACGAGGTGGTCATGGTGATCCGTCGCGAGACCGAGGCGGACATCCGCGCCCATGTCGACCAGGGCTTCGGCCAGCACCTGAACGTGCGCTACGTCTTCCAGGAGACCGACCCCGGCCGCACCCGTCCCTGGGGCACGGTGCACGCATTGCTCGCGGCAGGTCCCTCGCTCCGCGGCCCCTTCGCCGTGGCCAACGCCGACGACCACTACGGTCGCGCCGCCATCGCCATCCTCGGCGAGTTCCTGACCCGGCCTGCCACCTCCCCGCCGACCTGGGCCATGGTGGGCTACACCGTGAGCGACACGCTGCCTCCCGAGGGCGCCGTCTCCCGGGGCCTCGTGCAGGCCGACGACGGATTCCTCCGCACCATCGAGGAGGTGCACGATGTGCACCGCGATTGTGCCGGCATCGTGCGCGACACCGACGACGGTCCGCGCATGGTGAGTCCCAAGGCGCTCGTTTCCATGAACCTGTGGGGCTTCGGCCCCGAGGTGCTGGCTCACCTCGAGCAACGCTTCGCGGCGTTCCGCTCCGGCGATCCCGGCCCGGACGCCGAGTGCTACCTGCCCGAGGAGGTGGGCGCTGCGGTGACCGACGGCGTGGCGCGGGTGGCGGTGCTGCCGACCGACAGCCGCTGGTGCGGCATGACCTCGGCCACGGATCTGGAGATCGTACGGGAGACCATGGCCACGCTGGTTGCCGAGGGTGTCTATCCCCGGCAGCTCTGGATCGGTTGACGCCAACTCTTCATCTGTCGTATGATGCCGAATGATCGCCGACCAGAACACCGGTCGGCCTGCCCGCCCTCGAGCCCCCCTGGAGGAGGTCCCGCCATCGTCCCTTGCTAGCCCAGACCGTTGGTATCTCGCCGTGACGAGCGCCAGCAACTGACAGGCACCGGCGAGAAGCAAAACGATCAGCGCCCGCTGATCAGACGATGGAGGGAACATCTTGAATAAGAACAATTCAGGGCGCCTTGTCGCGCCTGTCCTTGCGGCATTCATGTTACTCGGCGCCGGCTGTTCCGATCAATTTTCGTCGGACGGCGCCATCGGTCCCCCGGGCCCACCCGGCGGCGGCATGGGCGCCACGCCCGGCGGCGTCCAGGACATGGGGTTCGCCCGCGAACTGGTGGAGAACGGCAGGGTGCCGCCGATGGAGGCGTTCACCGTGGAGGGCATGTTCAGCGAGCACGACCTGCCACTGGACGGCGGTCCGCCCACCGACGTGCTCACCCTGCGTGGTGCCGCCGGCCGCGCGCCGGATCTGCATGGCGAGCCGCGCGGTTGGCTCCAGGTCGGCATGTCGTCCAGCGTCGACCCGGCGACGTTCCAGCGAGCCAGTCTCTCGGTGATCGCCTGCGTCGACGTGTCCGGATCCATGGGCTGGCACTACGGCGACGAGGACGACGAGTATCCCACACCCGGCGCCGTCTCCCGCCGTCTGCTCGCCGAGATCGCCCGGCAGCTCGGTCCCGATGACCGCTGTGGCATCGTCATCTACAGCAGCGACGTGCAGACCTGGCTGCCCCCGGTGCCCGGCGACGACCCCCGCATCGCCGAAGCCATCGCCGCCCTCGCCACCGGCGGGGTCACCAACATGGAGGCGGGCTTGGTTCGCGCGTTCGCCCTGGCCCGGGCCGAGCTCGAGGCGCAGACCGAAGCCGTCCGCGTCATGCTCTTCACCGACATCCAGCCCAACACCGGCGCCACCCGTCCCGGTTCGTTCCGCGAGCTCGCCGGCGCGGCCGCCGACCAGGATATCGGTCTGACCGTGTTCGGCCTGGGCGTGGGCATGCGCCAGGAGGTGATGAACGCCATCACCGACATGCGCGGCGGCAACGCCTTCAGCCTCTTCGACTACGAGGACGTCGAGGCGCTCATGGCCGATTCGTGGCCGTGGATGGTGAGTCCCATCGCGCACGGGCTGGCCCTGACGTTCAGCCTGCCGGCGGATCTGGAGGTGGACGCCACCTTCGGCTTTCCGGGCGACACGCCGGACCTGAACGTGGCCTCGGTCTTCCTGAGCCGGCGCAAGGGTGCGCTGCTGGTGGCGGTTCGACCGGTCGGCGACGAGTTTCCGGCCGGCGCGATCGTCGAAGGCGAACTGAGTTACACGACCCTGCAGGGGACGCCCGTGAGCCAGTCGCTTCACTGGACCCTTCAAGAGAGCGGCGAGGACAACTGGTTCGAGCAACCCGTCGTGGGACGGGCCGTGGCGCTGGCCATGCTGGTGGACGGCATGAAGGGCGCGGCCGAGGTCTACGGCGAGGACCCCGAGGCGGCCATCGGGCTGATGCAGTCGGTCTGCGCACGGATCGACCAGGACATCGACGACCTGCAGGATGCGGCGCTGGAACCGGAAATGGATCTGGCAGATGCCATTCTGCAGCTCATGATCGACGGAGCCGAGCAGGGGGACATGTACGGCGAGCTCTGAGCGGTGTGCCGGGTCGCCCGATGGCGGCCCGGCTGTTTCACGCCCGCCTCGGCCAATCGCTCGTCCCGCGATCCTCTTGATATGGTACTATCACGACCAAGACCAATCAGGAGGTACCGCCATGAGAGCCACTCCGGTGATTTTTGCCGTGCTCGCGGTCACGGTTGGCGCGATCACACCCCCCGATGCCACCGCCGACTGGATCGGCGACTACTACCCCCTCGTCATGAACGCCACCTGGACCTTCCAGAACGCCGATCCGCCGTTCGACCAGTACACCGAGTCCGTCTTCGACCCGTTCGAGTACGACGGCCATCCCGCGGTACGCCGGGGCGAGGATCTGTCCGAACACACCGTTGCCAGCAGCGACGGAAGCACGGTGACCGTCTACGCCGAGGTCCACGGCGGTGTGCTGTTCGACTACGCCGAGGACGTCGTCTTCGGCGAGTTCGAGGACGGCACCATGTTCGAGATCTGCCCCGGCGGCGAATGCGACACGCTGCTGATCCGCCGCTGGGATGCGCTCGACCCGGTCATCCGCGACATCTACGACATCGACCCCTCCCTCACCGACGTCGTGGTGATCTCGTCGTACGACCGCGACTACGACTCGAACATCCACAACGACATCCTGGCGTACGGCCTGCCCGGCGGCATCGACCCGCCCACGGGCGCGGTGACAAACATCGACTGGTACCAGCGCGACGTCGGTCTGGCGGCCACCCGCGACATCGACGCCGAAACCGGCGATTTCGGCTGGTACTACTACCTGATCGACTACGCCGTGGGCGTGGGCGACGCATCCGGCACCCCGGACGCCGTCGTTCTTCACCAGAACTACCCCAACCCATTCAACCCCGGCACCTCCATTGGCTACGTCCTGGCCGAAGCAGCGCCCGTGACGTTGACCATCCACGACGCCGCCGGCCGGCTGGTGAAGACCCTCGACGGCGGCACCCCGCGAGTCGCCGGCCATCACACCGCGACCTGGCGGGGTAGCGACGACCTCGGACGTCCCCAGGCCTCGGGCACCTACTTCTGCCGCCTGCGCGCCGCCGGCAACGAACGAACCATGAGGATGACGCTGGTCCGCTGAGACCGGCGAAAGGAGAACGATCGTGAGATCGCTGATCTGCTGCGCCTGCCTGCTGGCGGTCCTCGCCAGCCCGGCCCTCGCCCAGGACCCCTATCCCGGCCTCACCATCATCTCCCTGCGCACCAGTACCGAAAGCTTCCTCATCGACATGGACGGCAATCCGGTCAAGACCTGGCACGGCGCCGAGGTGCCCACCGAATTCGCCTACATGCTGCCCGACAGCTCGGTGCTCAGGCCCTGTCGCGACCCCGAAGGCAACGGTCGCGGCGGCCGTATCCAGCGCATCGACGTGAACGACAACGTGATCTGGGACTACTATTTCTCCGACCCGAATTTCCTGCAACACCATGACATCCAGCCCATGCCGGGCGGCAACGTGCTCATCGTGGCCTGGGAGCGGCGTACGCTGGAGGAGGCCATCCAGGCTGGCCGGCAGATCGTCGACGACTCAGTCCAGTCCACCTACCTCGCCGAGGTCGAGCCCGTGGGCTTCGACGGCGGCAACGTCGTCTGGGAGTGGCGGGCCTGGGACCACCTGGTCCAGGACGCCGACCCCACCAAGGACAACTACGGCGTGGTGGCCGACCATCCCGAATTGCTGGACATCAACTGGGGCGACGTGGCCACCGGCAACTGGCTGCACGCCAACGCCATCGACTACGACGAGGAGCACGACCAGATCGTGTTCTCCGCCCGCAACACCAGCGAGGTCTACGTCCTCGACCACTCCACCACCACCGAGGAAGCCGCCGGTCACACCGGCGGCAGCCGGGGCCGCGGCGGCGACCTCCTCTATCGCTGGGGAAATCCGCAGGTCTATCATCGCGGCGCGGCGGCGGATCAGGTGTCCTTCGGCACCCACGGCGCGATCTGGATCGATCCGGGGCTGCCGGGCGCCGGCGACATCATGCTGTTCAACAACGGGAACGGGGCCGATCCGGAGCTGTCGAGCGTCGAGCAGATCACGCCGCCGCGAGGACCGGGCGGCGAATTCCTCATCGAGCCCGGCGAGCCCTATGGCCCCGTCGCCGCCACCTGGCGCTACGGCGACGTGCCGGGCTTTTTCTCCCGCTTCCTGAGCGGTGCCTACCGCATGCCAAACGGCAACACCGTCATCTGCGAGGGTCAGGAGGGCCGCATCTTCGAGGTGCTGACGGACGGCACTATCGTCTGGGTCTACCTCGCCGGAGGACCGGTGCACCGGGCGCCGCGCTACTGGGAAACGCCGACGAGTGCGCCGCTGGAACTGCCGACCGCCGTCAGCCTGCGCGGCAATCACCCCAACCCATTCAACCCGGCGACCACCGTGGTCTTCGACCTGGAGCGGGCGGGCCGGGTGACCGTGGAGGTGCTCGGAGTGGACGGCCGGCGCGTTCGCTTGCTGGCCGATCGGATCCACACCGCGGGAATGCATTCGGTGGTCTGGCACGGCTGCGACGACGCCGGTCGATCGGTTCCCTCGGGAACCTATCTGCTGCGGCTGACCGCGGCCGGCGGTGAGGATTCGCGGAAGATGACGCTGGTGCGCTGATCGGCCGCGCTATGGACCGTGTGAGCGTTGTCGCGGCTTCTAACGCACCAGCGTGAGTTTGCGGGTCGTGTCGGCGCCGTCGATCCGTAGCCGGAGCAGGTACACCCCGGTGGCCAGATCGCGGCCGGCCTGGTCGCGTCCATCGTAGGTGAGTTCGTGGCGGCCGGACGGATACGTGGTGCCGGCCAGCAACCGACGCACGCGACGACCGCGCGCGTCGAGCACCTCGAGGGTCACCTCGCCCGACCGTTGCAGCTCGAAGGACACCACGGTCCGCGGATTGAAGGGATTGGGGGCCGCGGTGAGTCGCGGATCCGCGGTCGGCGCCGGCAGCTCGCCCACGGCCGTGCCGATGGCCAGCAGATCCTCGATCACCGCGACCATGATGTCGGGCTGGTACTCCGTGGCGTGGTAGGCCACATTGCCGTCCTGGTCGATGACGTAGTCCAGCGGGAACGGCGACTGGGGCCCCGGCTGCCGGTACTGGTCATGGACGGTGTGATCGTCCGGCAGGATGGGGAAGGTGATCTGGAAGGCGTCGATGAACACCTCGATGATCTCCAGCGGATCGGGCCCCGGGTTGATGCCCAGCACCACCACGTCGTCGTCCTGGAACCGTTGCCAGATGGCCGTCTCGAGGTCCGAAAACTCCGGACCGCAAACCGGTCACCAGTTGGCGAAGAACGCCAGCACCACCACCCTTCCGCGATACTGCTCCAGCTCGTGGGTCACGCCGTCCAGGTCGGTGAGTGTGAAGGGCGGCGCCGGATCGCCCAGATCGAGCTCGTCGGGATCGGGCTCACCGATCACGGGGAAGGTGTAGACGCCCTCGTCGGTGTCGTCGGATTCGATGCGGACGAAGGTGATGTCCTCGCCGAGGTCGGCGTTGTCGAAGCGCAGAGGCACCTCGACCACACCGCCGGGCGGCACCGTGAAGGCCAGAGGTGGGGTGAGTTCGAAATCGGAGTCGTAGATCTGGATGTCGGTGACGGTGATCGTGCCACCGCCGGTGTTGCCCACGGTGATCACCGTGTCGATGACCGCGCCGAACGGTACGGGACCGAATTCGAACCACGAGGGCAGCTCGATGTCGCCGCGGCTGGTGGGTCCGTGATCGTAGATCCGCAGACGCGACCAGTCGGCCACGTACACGCGACCGGCCTCGACGGCCAGGCCCATGACCCGCACCGGCGTGTTCTCCCGGCCCGCGGCCACGGGCAACGAGGGCGTCGCGATGTCCACCACTTCCACATCGTCCCAGTCGGCCACGAAAACCAGATCGCCGTCGATGTCGATGGTCGCCGCCAGGCCGGAGGTGTCGTACGTGGACACCAGCACGGGATCGGCCGGGTCGCTCACGTCGAAGATCTCGAGACCGGCGCTGCCGGCCGCAACCACCAGGACATCGCCGTTGAGCGCGACATCCGCTGCAGCCCCAGCAGTGGACGCGCTGGCCAGCAGCGCCGGCGACAGGGGATCGTTCACGTCGAGAATGGAGAGTCCGCCGGCGCCGTCGGCCACGTAGGCCACGCCACCGCTCACCACCACGTCCCAGGCATTGGACAGCCCCGGGTACGCGGACACGAGGGCCGGCGCCGCCGGATCAGCGAGGGAGTAGATCTCCAGGCCGCCGGCGTGCCGGCAGGCGTACAGGTAGCCGCCATCCACGGTGCAGCCCTCGTAGCTCGCACCCGGCGACTCGATGCGCGCGGCCAGCGTCGGTGCGAACTCGGGCTCGAGGTGCACCACCACGAGACCGCTCTCCCGGGCGCCGCCGTAAGCGTACGACCCGGATACGGCGCCGCGGTAGAGGCGGTCGGCACGGTCGTCGGCCGGCGCCCACCGGCCGAGCAGCGAGATCGCGTCGGGATCGGTCACGTCGAGGATCTGCAGACCGCCCACGCCGAACACGTAGGCTCGCGGGCCCTGCAACTCGACGTCCTGCATCTCGGCGAAGAAGGGGGGCCAGTAATTGCCGCGGTCCTCGAGGAGATCGTCGGCGTGCGCGACGGGAGCGACCAGCAGCGTAACCAGCAGGAGTGTGAGCGACCGGATCACGGCGAACCTCCAGGCGAGGAATAGGTTTCACTCTCCTTGGTGCCGTCAATGGCGGCGAGGTTACAGCCGGCGGTCTTGTGTGTTGATGGTCAGTCTTCGCCCCAGGCGTGGATCGCGAGATCCACGCGACCCTTGGCGTCGAATTCCACGCCCTCGCCCTCGAGCAACCGGCGCTGCTCGCCGGCGGTGTCCCGGGGGCTGATCTTGCCCTGAGCGTTGATCACCCGCCACCAGGGCACATCGTCGGGGCAATGGGCCATGGCGCCGCCCACCCAGCGGGCGCCGAAAGCCCGGTATGCGGCCGGATCCATGCCGGCGGGCGGGGTCGCCAGGGCGGCGAGGCGCCCGTACGTGGAAACCCGGCCCACGGGGATGGAGCGGGCCAGATCCCAGACTTCCTCGTGAAAATCCTCACGGCCGGGCGGGGTGGCGAAGCGGGCCATGAAACCTCCGAGAAGACGGGCGCGCAGATTTGCACTGGAACGCCCTGATCGCAGACCGTATTTTCAGCTAGCCCGAAAACACGGGCGAGAACGGCATTGTATGTTGATCCGCCGCATCCCCCAACCCGAATCGGTTGGCACGGGTACGGCGCAGTGGAGGTCGTTGGCATGCGCAGGCTACTGATCGTTTCCTTCTTGCTCCTGGCGACGACTGCCAGCGCCGGCGACTGGTGGGTCCAGGCCTTCGGCGAGGCGACGTGGGCCCTGTCCACCAAGGGCACCTACGGCCTCGACATCCAGAACGGCGCCATCAGCGAGGAGAACATGAAAGCGCCCGTCGCCAAGCCGTACCTCGGCGGCGGCCTCATGATCGGCAGCAGCTCGCCCGACGGTGCGCGCACGTTCGGTTTCGTGGTCGACTACCTCACGGGCAAGCGAACCACGGGTCTCACGATCCAGGATCCGTCCCTCGGCTGGGGCGACGTCGTGACCAACTCCGACGCGCTACAGATCAGCGTCTTCTTCGCCGGACGCGCACCGCTCCTGAGTTCCGACTCGGGATCGTGGCAGGGCTTCCTCGGCGGCGGCCTGGGTGTGATCAACCTCATGGGCGACGTGGCCATCGACTATCGCGAGTACGACATAGAGGGCGTCAGGGTGACGAAGAACGAGACCGCGAAGCTCAGCGGTTCCTTGTTCATGATCGACCTCTTCGTCATGGAGGAATGGCACTTCTCGGACCGATTCGCCCTGGCGACGACCCTGGGATTCCGGGGCGCACCCTACAAGGATTCCGAGATCACCACCGAGTCCATGAGCGGTACGTATCGTAGCGAGTACACCGGCCCCTACGTCCGGCTCGGTCTGCGTTTCGATCTCTAGTGCATCGTGCTTCGGCCGCCCGGCATCTGCCGGGCGGTCTTTTTTTTTGCACGCTATTAGATTACTATCCTGACACATGCCGTATCGCGTTAAGATGACGACATCGATTTCGGCAACGATCAACCTGGTGCACCGCATTCGCCCGCCGGCGCCCGCCGAGTGAACAGGAACCGACCTCTTGCGCATCTGCCTCCTCACCACCCAGGACCTCGACGCCGATCCCTTCCCCGCCAACGACTGGCCCTGTGATCCGCGGCCGTTCCTGCCGGAAGCCACCTGGCACCTGGCCACGCTGGAGGACAACGAAACGTCGGTGGCGGAAGTCACCCGCCTGGTGAAGAAGGGCTTCGACCTCTTCTTCAACCTCTGCGACGGTGCCGCCGACCAGGACGTGCCCGGCATCGAGGTGATCCAGACACTCGAGGCGCTGAACGTGCCGTTCACCGGCGGGACGTCCGAGTTCTACGAGCCTACTCGCGAGGAGATGAAGGTCGCCTGCCGCACCGCCGGCATCGCCACGCCCGATCACGTATTCGTGCGCACGAAGGCCGACATCGAGCGTGCGGCCGAGGTTCTCAAGTTTCCCCTGTTCGTGAAGCACTACAGCAGCTACGCCAGCGTCGATCTGAGCCGCGCCTCACGGGTGGCGACGCCGGCCGGACTGCGGCGCCAGGCGCGCAAGATCATCTCGCGCCATGGCGCGGCACTGGTGGAGGAGTACGTCGAGGGCATCGAGTGCACGGTCCTCGTGGCCGAGAACGCCGAGGAGCCCGAACGCCCCCACACCTACACGCCCATCCAGTACCGATTCCCCGAGGGCGAGAGCTTCAAGCACGAGCACATGAAGTGGGTCGACTACGACGCCATGGCCTCGTTCCCGGTGACCGACCCTGTGCTGGCCGCACGCCTGCGCGAGGATTCGGCGCGGTTCTTCGCGGCGCTGAAGGGTGCCAGCTTCGCGCGCTGCGACATGCGGGTCAATGGCGACGGCACGCCGTACATGCTGGAGATCAATCCCAACTGCGGCGTGTACTATCCGCCCACCGATCCTGGCAGCGCGGACATCTGCCTCGCGCTCGACCCCGCCGGCCACGAAGGATTCACGCGGCGCCTGGTGGCGGCGGCGTTCCGGCGGCACGAGGTGCGGCGCCAGCAACGGCTGGACGTGGCGGCGCAGAAACAGCCCTCGGTGAGCTGTCCGCCGACCACGACCCGACCGGTGGATCAGCCGCCGCTCTAGCCCCGAAAGGAAACCCAGGGATGAGCGACCCTCACCGCGCCATGCTGCGCCTCGCAGCCGCCTACGCCGAAAAGGGCGATCCCACCGGCTGGTTCGAGGAGTTCTATGCCCAGGCCGGTGGCGACATCGAGAAGGTGTACTGGGCGGACCGCGAGGCCAGTCCCAAGCTGCTCGCATGGCTCGCACGCCATCCGGGAGACGGTTCGCAGAGCGCGGTGGCCGTGGGCTGCGGTTTGGGCGACGACGCCGAGGCCATGGCCGCCGCCGGCTACCGGGTCACGGCCTTCGACATCTCCGACTCGGCCATCGCCATGTGCCGCGCACGCTATCCCGACAGCGTGGTGGACTACCGGATCGCCGATCTCTTCGCGTTGCCGGAGAACTGGCCCCGCGCCTTCGACCTGGTCTACGAGTGCAACACGATCCAGATCCTCGTCGGCGAGTTGCGCCTGATGGCGCTGAAGGCCATCGTCGGGCTCGTTGCCACGGACGGCGCGGTCCTGGTGTCCTGCCGTAGCTGTGATGACGGCGCGCAGGGCGACGTGCTGCCCATCCCGCTGGACCGCCGGGAGATCGGTGGGTTCGTGCGTGCGGGAATGGTCGAGGATGAATTCGCGGCCTACGACGACGAGCAGGATCCGCCGGTGGCGCACTTCTTCGCGGTCTACCGGCGGCCGGCGGTCGGCTAGTGGGAGGCCTTTAAAGTGCGTAATTCGTCGGCCACCGTTCCGTAGCCGGCCCCGGGATCCTCGACCTGCCATGCGTCGAGCGCCGCGATGGCCGTGTCGGCGATCAACAGCGTCTCCGCTTCTCCCAGCCACAACTCGGGCACTGATTCGCGCCACAATGACGTCGCCTCGGCACGCCGGTTCTGGGCCGCCAGCGCCGACGCGAGATACGACCCCACCCGGGCTCGGGTCTCGACGTCGTCCGCGGGCAAGGCCTCGAGCAGGCGCCGCAGCGTGGGCTCGGCTTCCCGGGTCCGGTCCAGGCCGACGAGCACGATTCCGAGCACCATCTCCGCCTCGATGGTCTCCGGATGATCCGCGCCGCGCACCTCGTGGTGGCGCGCCACCGAGTGGCGGACCAGAGGCTCGGCCTCGGCGAACATCCCGAGGCGTGTCTTGGCAAAGGCCAGCCGCGTGGCGCTGGAGAGCGCGCGCGGATGATCGACGCCCAGGACCCGTGACCGCCCGGTGTAGGCCTTATCGTGCCAGGTCTGCGCCGCGGTCCAGTCGCCCAGCATCTCGTTGACTTCGCCCAGATTGTTGAGGCTATTGAGGGTGTGGGTGTGGTCCGGGCCGAGGATCTCGACCTTGAGCTCGTAGACCTCGCGCATGTATTCCCGGGCCTCCTCCAGCCGCCCCTGATTGGCGGTGACGTTGGCCAGGTTGCTGAGGATGCGCAGGGTGCCCGGATCGCGATCGCCGTTGGTAGCCCGACGGATGGCGAGGATCTCGCGGTTGATGGCCTCGCACTCGTCGTAGCGATCGGTCTGCTGGTAGAGGTTGGCCAGGCTGCCCATGGTGCGGACCGTGTCGATGTCCTCGAGGCCGAGCACCGTCTTCTGGGCGTCGAGGATGTCGAGGAAGAGCTGTTCCGCCTCGTCGTAGCGCGCCTGCTGCTCATAGAGGATGGCGAGGCTGGTCTTCCAGTTGAGGACGCTGCGCCGCTCGTCGCCGGCGGCGTGCTCCTCGAAGCGGAGAGCACGGCGGATCTCGGTCTCGGCCCGCGCATAGTCGCCCATGCGGTAGTAGGTGAAGCCGAGATCGTGGATGGACCAGTTGGCGCGCTCGGTGTTCTCGCCCTGGATACGCAGGCGCAGTTCCACCTCGCGTTGGTAGTGCGGCAAGGCCTGCTCGTATTCGCCGAGGTTCACGTAGGTCCGACCCAGCGTCTGCCGGATCGCGGCCTCCACCAGCGGCTTGTCGGCGAAGCGGCCGCCCGGCTGCGACGCCGCATCGATGCTCTGCGCCGCCGCGTCCAGGACCTCGCGCATGGGCACGTCGATGCCGCGTCCGGCCTTGCTCGACGGGGAAACGGCCGACAGCAGGTCGTCGTTGAGGAAGTCGTTCACCGCCTCGGCGATACCAGCCTGGCGGCGCGCCTCGTTCGCCTCGTCGGCCGCCAGGCGTTCGGCGCGTTGCGCTCGCACCATGCCCCAGGTGCTGACCGCGATGCCCAGCACCAGAACGATGGCCACGGCGGTGAGCGCGGCGATCAGCGTCCGGTGGCGCCGCATGAACTTGTTCATCCGGTAACGCTGGCTCGGCGGGGTCGCCTCCACCGGTTCGTCTGCGAGATAGCGACCGATGTCGGCCGCCAGCCCCAGCGGCGAGGCGTAGCGCCGGACGCGGTCCTTCTCCAGCGCCTTGAGCGTGATCCAGTCGAGATCGCCGGTCAGTTGACGGCGCAGGGTCGGCAGGTCGACACGGCGTGAGCTGGCGCAGACCGTGGAGCGGTCGCCGAGCGTGGAAAGACGGGTCGAGGGCCTGGGCGGCTCCTCTTCGCGGATCATGCGGCGGATGCCCTCGAAGCCGGCCTTGCGCAGTTCCTCGGGCTCGAAGGGAAGGGCTCCCGCGAGCAACTCGTAGAGGATCACGCCCAGTGCGTACACGTCGGTGCGAGTGTCGATGTCCTCGCCGGACAGGTCGGCCTGTTCGGGACTCATGTACTCCGGCGTGCCGATGACGGTGCCGAGCTGCGTGTACACGGTGGTGTCGGTGAGGGGCTGCGAGATGGCCTTGGCCACGCCGAAGTCGATGATCTTGACCACGCGCTTGCCGTCCACCTCGGCCACCAGCACGTTGCTGGGTTTGATGTCGCGGTGGATGATCGCCTTCTGGTGTGCGTGCTGAACGCCCTCGCACACCTGCTGGAAAAGGACCAGACGTTCGCGGGTGGTCAGCCTGGCGCGATCGCAGTGCGACGTGATGGGAGTGCCCTGGATGTATTCCATGGCGAAATAGGGTCGGCCGAGCGGCGTCATGCCGGCGTCGAAGACCCGCGCCACGTTGGGATGATTCATCATGGCCAGGGCCTGGCGCTCCGCCTCGAAACGGGCCACGACCTGCTTCGAATCCATGCCTCGCTTGATGATCTTCAGGGCCACCATGCGCCGGATCGGTTCGGTCTGCTCGGCCAGCCAGACCTCGCCCATGCCGCCCTCGCCGAGCATCTGACGCAGGTGATAGGGGCCGATGACGGAAGATTCTTGCACGGGAAGCGACGACGCGATCGTCTCGTCGGAATCGAGTTGACCTGGCAGGGTTGGATCTTGATCGTCGATGGACATGTGCGCGGACCACGTATCGTTGAGGACCAGCTACCAGGGCTCGACCGGCGGGCCGACAACCGATGTTCAAGGTAGCCGAAATCCCGTGGCCTCGCAGGCGCCGCGCCCCCTACTCCCAGCCGTGCGACCGATCCACGTCCTCGTCGACGCCATCGTCGCCGGTCATCACCTTCTCGCTCTCGCGCTTCACCCAGCGGGTGGCGTCCTTCAGGCCCTGCTTCTTGATCCACTTCATGAGGAACTGCGGCGGCGGCTTGCGCAGCTTGAGATCGGTGGAGAACCAGGCCCGCGACCAGCCCTCCTTCTCGGGATGCTCCTCCACGAACCACGCGCCGACGTTGTCGTCGAAGTCGCTGTAGCGGTCGTAGTCGAGGGTCCAGGTCAGGAGGCCGGCGTCGGGGTAGAACGTGTTGACGAGGTAGTACTCGAACTTGTAGAGGAAGCCGCTGATCTTGGTTCGCGTATGGACCACGTGGCCATCGCGGGTGTAGACCTCGGTTTCCTTCACCGGACCCACCCACTCGGGATACTGGTCGAAGCCCAGGATCCGGCTCCAGACCACGTCGCAGGGTGCGGCGATGTCGATGACCGCGACGCCGCGACCGTTGCCACCGGCATCCACCACGGTCATGGTCACCAGCTTGCCGCGGGCGAGGCGGTCGAGCTGCTTCGGGTCGAGGGTGATCTCGGGCAGGGACTTGTAGGCCGGCAACACGCCCGTGTGGGAATGTGGTCGATCCGGATCGGCGGCCGACGCCGGCAGCACGACCGCAACCAGCACGATCATCACGAACGCCGTCGTCGCGGCCGCGCGGATGGTCTCGGGATTCGTCGATTCCATGGTGCCGACACCTCTTCTGCGGGTCGTGGGGCATCCGCCGCAACGTTTATGAACCGTGGTTCACGTTCGTGGTTCCCACGAATCGTCGCCGATACCGGCAAACTAGCGCGATCGGTCGCGCCCCGCCAAACCTCCGCACCCGGCTTCCCATGAGCACATTCAGAGCATTGCGGTAGGGGTTGTCCCGTGATTACGATGAACGCTCACTCTCGCCCCGAAAGGACGCCGCCTTGAGCGAATCCGACCACACGTTGCCCCCCGAATCCGAACGCACCCGGGCCTCCACGGGACCCGTTTCACCGGGCCAGATCCCGCTTCCAGAGAAGGTCGGCCGATACAAGCCGTTGCGGATCCTCGGCCACGGCGGCATGGGCGTGGTCTACGAGGCGGAGCAGGCGGAACCGCGGCGGCGCGTGGCACTCAAGGTGATCCGGGCCGAGGTGGCGTCCGAGGAGATGCGCCGGCGCTTCGCCCACGAGTCGGTGTTCCTGGCGCGGCTCCAGCATCCCGGCATCGCCCAGGTCTACGAGGCGGGCACCGCCGAGACCGCCGAAGGACCCCTGCCCTTCATTGCCATGGAGCTCATCGAGGGTTCGCCGCTCGGTCACTGGTCCCTGGCCAACGACCCCGATCGGCGCACCCGCATCGAGGTGATGATCCAGCTCTGCGACGCCGTCCAGCACGCCCATCAGCGCGGACTCATCCACCGCGATCTCAAGCCCGGCAACGTGCTCGTGGACGCCGACGGCCGCCCCCGCGTGCTCGACTTCGGCGTGGCCCGCCCCCACGACACCGACCTCGAGACGTCCCTGGTCACCACCCACGGCGAACTGGTCGGCACGCTGGCCTACATGAGCCCCGAGCAGCTCACCGGCGACCCCGACGACATCGACACCCGCAGCGACGTCTACGCTCTCGGCGTGCTGCTCTACGAACTGCTTGCCGACACGTCGCCCCTGGAACTGGGAGGCCGCCCCCTCGAGGAGGTGCTGCGCGCCGTCCGCGAGGAGGACCCGCCGTCCCTCGCCAGCCGCAATCCCGAACTCGCCGGCGACCTCACCCTCATCACCGCCACGGCCATGTCCAAGGATCTCGCCCACCGCTACGCCTCGGCCAATGGTTTGGCCATGGATCTGCAGCGGTTTCTGAACGACGAGCCCATCTCCGCCCGTCCGCCCAGCACCGTCTACCAGCTCCGCAAGTTCGCGCGCCGGCACCGGTCGCTGGTGGTGAGCACGGTGATCGTGGCCGCGGCCCTGGTGCTCGGCGTGGTGGGAAGCACCTGGCAGGCAGTGCGCGCGACCCGGGCCGAGCGGCTGGCCGAGTCGCGCCTCGAGCAAGCCGAGACGGTGACCGGCTTCATGCAGGACATGCTCGCGTCGGTGCAGCCCGAGGAAGCGCAGGGCCGCGAGGTCACCGTGAGCGAGGTGCTCGACCGGGCGGCCGGCGACCTCGACGACGGCGGCCTGGCCGATCAACCCGCTGTCGAGATGGCCTTGCGGCGCACCCTGGGCCTCACCTACCAGAGTCTCGGCGACTTCGACACTGCGGGGCGACATCTCGCACGCGGTCGCGCGCTGGCCGACTCGCTTTACGACGAGGACGCCCTGGAGCGCCAGCAACTGGTGGTCGACATCGCCACCAACGAGGCGCGGCTCGGTCATTTCGCCAGGTCCGAGAGCCTGATCGCGCCCATGCTTGACCGCTTGCCGCCGGGCAGCGACATCCAGCGGCGGGCCCTCACCCAGATGTCTGACGTGCACTACGACGCCGGTCGATGGCAAGCCGCCGACAGCCTGCTGCAGATCGTGCAGGAGATCGCCACCCGGACGGCCGACCCCGATTCCATCGAGCTGGCCGACGTCCTGATCAGCCGCGCGTTCCTGGCCGAGCAGCAACGCCTGCTGGACCAGGCAACGAGCCTCAACGACCGCGCCGAGCGGATCTATCGCGCCCACTATGGCGACGGTCACCCCCGGATGATCCGGGTGCTGACCCGCAAGGGCGAGATCGCCACGACCGCGGGCGTCTATCAGGACGCCCTGCCGCCTCTCGAGGAAGCCCTGGCCATCGCCGACATCGTCTTTGCACCGAACCACCCCTCGCGGGCCGACGTCCTGGCCCGGCTGGGCACGGTCTATCTCGGCATGAACCGATTCGACGATGCGCTGCGGGTCAACGGGAACGTGGTCCTGATCCGGCGCGAGGCCCTGGGTCCCGATCACCGCGACATCGCCGTGGCCCTGACGGTGCTGGGACAGACCGAAGCCCGACTCGGCGATTTCGAGGCCGCCGAACGGCACCAGCGCGAGGCCCTGGCCATGCGCGAGAGACTCTATGGACCGGTACACGTGGCCGTGGTGGATTCGTGGGGCAATCTGGGCCACCTCGCCTCGTTCCACGGCGAGCCTGCCCGCGCCGAGAGCCTGTTCGTGAAGGCATCGGAGATCCTGGCCCAGATTCCCGAGGAGACCGGCGACCTCCAGGCGTCGTTCGCCCACTACACGGCCATGGCGGTCCAGGGTCAGGGCGACCACGCGCGGGCCGAGGCCTACTTCCGGCAGACGATCGAGTTCCACCGGGCGCAGTTCGGCGACGAGCACGCTCTGGTGGCCCGCGGCATGAGCAACCTGGCCACCAACTTGTTCCGCCAGGGGCGCAAGGACGAGGCCGCCGACGTGCAGGCCGAGGCCCTGGCCATGCAGCGGGCGCTCGGCGTCGAGGGCACGAATCTGATCCTGGCCATCGGTAACGTGGCTTACATACTCGACGACGCCGGCCGTTACGCCGAGGCCGACACGCTGCACCGGGAGTACATCGCGCTGGCCGAGGAGGTCTATGGCGACCAGCATCCTTACCCGGTCGACGCCCGCCTACGGTATGCGGCGAACCTGATCCATCGCGAACTCTGGGACGAGGCGGAGTTCCAGGCCCGCCAGTGCATGGCCTGGCGCATCGAGCACCTGCCCGAGGACGACTACAAGCGCGTGACCGGAAACGTCGTCATCGCCGAGATCCTCGTGGCGAAGGGCGAACCGGCCGAGGCCGACCGCTTGCTGACGCCGGTGGAGGCCTACCTCGCCGGGGAGAACACGGTGCCGGCGCGGTATCTGCCGCGCATCGGGGCGAGCGTGGAGCGGGTGCGCGGTCTGGTGGATGCGGCGTTGGCGGAGAGCTGAGCGGTCAGGCGCTTCCCGAGTACAGCGAGCCCCGGGCGTGGACCCACCCCGCCCCCTCGGCTATCTTGACCGGGATGTCCCACGCCACCAGACGCGAACAAGCGAGGACGTGCATGACGACGACGACGGCGCGGCTGCTGGCCGCCGCCCTGCTGCTGCTGATCTGCCTCACCGCCACCGCCCAGGACCCGGCCCGCGAGACCGAGCAAGCCGCCGGCGAGGCCCTCGACACCCGTCGCGACAGCCAGGAGCAACTCGACGGCTGGGCCGCCGAGCGCGCCGCGCTGAAGCTGCGCTGGCAGTCGGCCGAAGGCCAGGTTGCCTACCTCGAGGAGCGCGCTGCCCTGGAACGCGAACGTCTCGCCGCCCTGGAAGCGGCGGGCGACGAGCTGGCCCGGCGGCTCGAGGAGTCGCAGCGCCTGGAGTCGAGCCTCGAGGACACGCTCCTGGTGATCCTGCGCGATCTGGAGATCGCCGTGGCCGATGACCTGCCCTTCCTGCCCGAAGAGCGCACACGCCGACTGGCCTCGGTCCGCCGCGAGCTGAGCGACCCGGCCAGTGATAGCGCCGACAAGTTGCGCCGCGTACTCGAGGCCGTCCTCGTCGAGGCCCGCTACGGCGGCGCCCTCGAGGTCTACCAGGACCGCGTCACCGTGGTCGGCGAGGAGCTGACCTGCGACCTGCTCTATGTGGGTCGGCTGGGACTCTTCTGGCTCACTCCCGACATGACTCGCGGCGGCACCTGGGACACCGCCCGGAACGCCTTCGTCGAGCTCACCGGCGGTGACCTCGACGCCATCCGCCACGCCTCCGAGATGGCCACCCGCCGCCGCGCACCCGGCGTGCTCGCCCTTCCGCTGGGGACGGTGGCGCCGTGAAGAAGATCACCCTGATCCTGCTCGTGCTCTGCGCGGCCTCGCTGGCCGGCGCCCAGGACATCCGCGAGGCCCGCCGCCAGGCCGAGGCCGATCGCGAACTCGCCCGCTCGGAAGCGTCGGCCATCGAGGCGCGCATCCTCGGCGACCGCGACCGCCTCACCGCCGTGGTCGATTCCCTCGAGGCCCGTCAGCTCGCCCTCGAGACAGAACTGCGCGACCTCGCCAGCGCCCAGACCGCGGCCACCCGGCGCCGCGACGAGCTGCAGGATGAATGGTCCAGCGAGGAACTGGAGTTCCGGGAGCTCACCGGCAACATCCGCGTGGCCGCCCGCGACCTCGAGTCGCTCCTGCGCAGCTCGCCGCTCACGGCCACCGATCCCTCCCGCCTCGACGCCGTGGGAGCGTTGCTGAGCGAGGGCTACTTCCCCGACATCGACGACGTCTCCACCATCGCCAGCGTGGCCCTGAGCGAGATGCGCCGCACCGGCGAGGTCGCCGTACGCAGCGGCCTGTTCGGCGGCCGCGACGGTCGTGACACCGAGGGCGACATCCTGCACCTCGGCCGCTTCACCACCATCTACCGCACCGCGGACGAGGTGGGCTTCCTGCTCTGGAACCCCGACAGCCAGCGCCTCACCGCCCTGGCCGAACCGCCCATCCGACCCGTGCGCCGGCAGCTCTCCCGCTACCTGGCGGGCGAGTCGTCGTCGGTGCCCGTGGACCTCACCGGCGGCCCCGCCCTGCGCCAGATCGCGCGCAAGCCAACGCTCTGGCAGCAGCTCCGCGCCGGCGGCCCCATCGTCTATCCGCTGGCGCTGGTGGCCGTGCTGGCCCTGGTGGTGATCGTGTGGCGAGTGCTGCACCTCAACCGCATACACCGGAACACCGACCGCATCATGGCCAGCGTGAAGGCCGAGGCCGTCAAGGGCGACTGGGATGCCTGCGCCGCCATCGTCGACGACCGCGCTTGCCGCCTCATGCCCGTAGCCCGGGTCGTGCGCGCCGGTCTCGACGCCCGCGACGAGAACCGCGAGGTGCAGGAGAGCGTGCTCGAGGAGGCCATCCTCCACGAGCTGCCCGTTCTTCACCGCGGCCTGGCCATGCTGGCGGTGTTCGGCGCCATCGCTCCGCTGCTCGGCCTGCTGGGCACCGTCACCGGTATGATCGAGACCTTCCGCATCATCACGCTGCACGGCACGGGCGATCCCAAGCTCATGTCCGGCGGCATCAGCGAGGCGCTGGTCACCACGGAGATCGGCCTGGCCATCGCCATTCCCGTGATGCTGGCTCACACCTGGCTCAAACGCCGGGCCGACCACGTCGTCGGTGACATGGAGGAGCAGGCAGTGTCGCTGGTCAACACCATCGATCGCCAGCGCGAGGAATCGACCCATGCTTGAGGCGACCCTGGCATACCTGCGCCAGGGAGGCTGGGTGATGCTGCCCCTGGTGGCCGTGTCGCTGGTGATGTGGACCCTGATCCTCGAGCGCTGGCAGGTGTTGCGCGGCCTCGTCCGCGGCGACCTCGACCTCACCGCGACCCTGGCCGTGGTGCGCGGCGAAACGCCGCCTCCTGAGTCGAGTGGTCTTCGCAGCCGGCTGGTGCGGTCGTTCCACGAGCAGCGCAGCGGCCGCGCCCGCATCGACCGCGAGATTCTCGCCCAGTGCGGCCGCGACCTCGACCGCGACCTCGACGACCGCCACGCGGCCATCGCCGTGCTGGCCGCCGTGGCGCCCCTGCTCGGCCTGCTGGGCACGGTGCTCGGCATGGTGGAGACGTTCCAGGTGATAGCCGATTTCGGCACCGGCAACGCCCGGGCTCTAGCCGGCGGCATCTCCGTGGCCCTGGTCACCACGCAGACCGGCCTGCTGGTGGCCATTCCCGGACTGCTCTTCAGCAAGCGCCTGCACAACAACGCCGAAACCCTGCGCCTGCGACTGGCCGAGACCACCCGCATGCTCGACCGCGATCTCGGTCGACTGGCCCTCACCGGAGGTGAGCGATGATCAACGTGCGCCGGACCTTCCGCGGCGGCGGCGACAACGTCGACGTGAACATGTCGCCACTGATCGACATGGTGTTCCTGCTGCTCATCTTCTTCGTGGTGACCACGTCGTTCGTGAAGGAGTCGGGCATCGAGGTGTCGCGCTCCACCGCCAGCACCGCCGAGGTGAAGGACAAGGCGTCGATCATGATCGGTGTCTCGGACGAGGGCGAGGTCTGGATGGAAGGCAAGAAGGTGGACGTGCGCTCGGTGCGCGGCCTGGTTGAGCGCGCGCTCGCCGAGGACCCCGAAGCCGGCGTCATCGTGGTGGCCGATCGGGCCAGCGAGACCGGCGACGTGGTCAAGGTCATGGACCAGTGCCGCCTGGCCGGCGCGAGCAACGTCTCGCTGGCCGCCAAGCGCGAGGGCGATTCGGGATGACCATGGCGCGGGCATTGGCGGGATCCCTGGTGATCACCGGTCTCTTGCTCCTGGCCGCGGCAGCGCTCGTGCAGGAGCGCCCGCAGGTGCAGGACATGACCGCGCCCGTGCCCGTGTCGCTGGTGGCCGTACCCCGCGACGAGGTGCCGCCCGAGGAAGAGGAACGCGAGATTCCTGACCCGCCGAAGGAGCCCCCGAAGCTGGACTTCGCCCCCGAACTGCCTGCTCCGTCGCTCATTCCGCCCGATCTGTCCGGCCCGACGGTGACCCTGGACCCGTCGCTGTTCGGCGGCACCGGCCCGGTGGGCGAGATGATCTTCGACGCGCGCGATCTGGACACACCGCCGCGTGCGGTGGTGGCTCCGCAGCCGGCCTACCCCTACAAGGCGCGGCAACGGCGCACCGAGGGCGTGGTGCAGGTGCGCTTCCTGGTACGGCGCGACGGCACCGTGGGCGAGATCATCATCGAATCGGCCGACCCGCCCGGCGTGTTCGACGACGTGGTGCGCGAGGCGGTGTCCCGCTGGCGGTTCGAACCGGGCCGGTTGGCCGGCGAATCGGTGGCCGCGTGGGTAGTGCAGCCGCTGCGTTTCGATTTGAGCGGGAGGCGATGATGGCGCGCGCGGTGGTCCTGCTGCTGCTCGTGTTCGCCGCGGCGTTACCGGCAGCGGCCGCCGATCCTCTCGACCCCACCGAGGCGCCGGTGTCCGTGCGCCGTGCCGTGTTCCGGGCCGAGAAGGCGGCGCAGAACGGCGACCTCGACGAGGCCCGCGACATTCTCGCCGACGCTGTGGCCGCCGGCGGCGATCGCGATCATCCGGCGGTGCGCTATCGCCTGGGCGTGTACCTGCTGGAACTGGAGCAACCGACTGAGGCTCTGCCACACTTACGGGCAGCCAGCGAGCAGGCGCCCGAAGCCGCCATGGTCTGGCGCGAGCTGGGTCGCGCAGCGTACGAATCGGGTGAACTGGCCGAGGCCGGCGCGGCGTTCGAGATGGCCTATCGCCGCCAGGTCGCCGCCGAAGCCGAACCCGAACTCCTCTACTACAGCGGCATCGCATGGATCCTGGCCGACCGACCCGAGAACGCCCTCGACGTGCTCGAACCGCTCGTGGCGGCCGCGCCCGACACGGTGCCCCGGGAGTGGGTGCGAGCCCTGGTGTCGGCGGCCGCCGGCGCCGACGCGCCCGATCGCGCCGAGGCAGGCATCGAGCGCCTCCTGCGTGACCATCCCAGCGACGCCGAATCGTGGCGCCTGGCCAGCCAGGTGGCCCAACTTTCCGGGGACATGCCCCTGGCCGCCGTGCGCTCGCAGGTGGCGGCCTGGCTCGACGATTCCTCCGACATCGACCTACGCCGCCTCGCCGAACTGCAAGCCGCCGCGGGTGCGCCTCGACAAGCGGCGAGAGTCTACGCGCAGCTCTGGGACGAGGGTCGCGGCGAAACCGGGCTGGCCGAGCCCCTGGCCATCACCTGGCTGCAGGCTCACGAACCGGACAGCGCACGCGTGGTGCTCGACGCCGTTCTCATCGACGAGCCGTCGACGCGGTTGTACATGCTGCTGGGCGATCTGGAATACGGGGTCGATCGGTGGGATGCAGCGGCGCGGGCATACGGGCAGGCGGCGGAGCTGTCGCCTGACAACGGCCGGGCGTGGCTCATGCGAGCAGCGAGCGAGGCGCGCGCGGCCCGTTACGACGAGGCCATGGCCTATCTGCGCCGCGCCGTGAACGACCCGGCGGTGGCCGACGAGGCGCGACGGTTGATGGCGCAGCTGGAGCGACGATCGGGCTGACGCCGGTAAAGGCACTGGCCGCCGCACCTTCCTGGACCTAGTTTTCGCCCCATGAGCGACCCCACCACGAACCCCCGCCGCTTCCCCGCCACCCTGGCCCCGCGCACCCTGCAGGCCCAGATGATCCTGCTGGTGGCCGCCCTCGGCCTGGTGCAGCTGGTGATCACGGGTTCGATCATCACCCCCCTCATCGTCGACATCACCGAAGACCACATGGGCAAGCGCGCCCTCGATATCGCCGAGACCGTGGCCCACGACCCGCTGGTGCGGCGCGGCCTCCTGGAGGGCGATCCCGATGGCGAGGTCCAGGATCTGGCCGAGTCCGTGCGGCTGGCCACCGGCGCCGAGTTCGTGGTGGTGTGCGACCCGGCTGGCGTGCGCCTCTCGCACCCGGACGCCTGGAAGATCGGCAAGACGTTCGTGGGCGGCGACATGGGTCCGGTGGTGAACGAGGGGCGCAGTTACGTCTCCAAGGCCGTGGGCACGCTCGGCCCCTCGCTCCGCGGAATCGCGCCGGTTCGCGGCGGCGGTTTGAGCTCTGACGTCATCGGATTCGTGGCCGTGGGCTACCTCGTCGAGGACGTGAACCGCACCATCGCCGGCCGACTGCTTCTGCCGGGTATCGTGGTGCTGGTGCTGGGCCTGCTCGGGATCTACGCCGCGGTGCTCATCTCCCGTCACTTCAAGCGCGCCATCCTGGGCCTCGAGCCGCGCGAGATCGCCTCGTTGTACCGCGAACGCGGCACCATCCTCGAGTCCCTGCGCGAGGGCGTGATCGCCACCGACGAGCACGGCACCATCCGCCTGGCCAACGCCGCAGCGCGCAAGGCGCTCGACATGGCGCCGGATGCCGAGTTGGAGGGCCGGCCGGTCACCGAGGTCTTCCCCCGCGCCGGTATCGACGGCGTGCTGGAAAGTGGCGAGCCGGTGCACGACCGCGAGGTGGTACGGCTGGCCCGCACCCTGGTGGTGAACCTGGTGCCCGTGCTGGTGGAAGGTCGGGCCGTGGGCGTGGTGGCGAGCTTCCGCCGCAAGGACGAGCTCGATCAGCTCACGCACGAACTGGCCCAGACCCGCGAGTCGGCGGAGATGCGGCGGGTGCAGGCCCACGAGTTCTCCAACACCCTGCACACCATCGCCGGTCTCATTCAGCTCGAGGCCTACCAGGAAGCCCTCGACATGATTCTGCGCGAATCCACCGACTTCCAGGACCTCATCGCATTCCTCGGCCGCGCCGTCCCCAATCCCGACCTCTCGGGGCTGATCCTCGGCAAGATGAACCGCGCCCGCGAGCTCAAGGTCTCCCTGGCGGTCGACCGCAGCAGCAGCCTGCAGGCCCTCCCCGAGTGGCTCGATACCGATCGCCTGGTCACCGTGGTGGGCAACCTGCTGGACAACGCCCTCGAGGCGGCCGTGGGCTTCCGGGAACGACCCAGCCACGCGCGGCTGTCCCTCGACGACCGGGGTCGCGACCTGGTCATCGAGGTGGAAGACAGCGGACCCGGCGTGCTACCCGATCGAATCGAGACGATCTTCCACAAGGGCGTCACCTCCAAGAACGGCGACGGCCACGGCGTAGGGCTTTACCTGGTGGCCGAGAACCTGCGCGAACTCGGCGGTGGCATCGGGGTGACGAAGAGCGACCTCGGCGGTGCCTCGTTCACCGTGATCATTCCCAAGCAAAGGACCGGCGGATCATGACCGATCTGCGCGTGCTCATCGTCGAGGACGAACCTCGCATCGCCGACCTGCACCGGCGCTTCACCGAACGGGTGCCCGGCTTCCGCGTGGTCGGTGCAGCCGAGACGCTGACCGACGCCGCCGAGCAGGCCGCCGTCCTCGAGCCCGACCTCATCCTCCTCGACCTCTACTTCCCCGAGGGCAACGGCATCGATCTGCTGAAGCAGTTGCGCGCCGAGGGCCGGTCGGTGGACGTGATCCTGATCACAGCGGCGCGGGAAGTGTCGACCCTGCAGGACGCCGTGCGCGGCGGCGCCTTCGACTACATCATCAAGCCCGTGGTGTTCGGACGCTTCGAGGAGGCGCTGGAGAAGTTCCGCGCCTTCCGCTTGCGGCTGGAAGCGCCGGTCACCCTGGAGCAGACCGACGTGGACGAGGTCATGCGCACCGGAGGCGACGTGGCGCCGGCGGCGCTGCCGCGGGGAATCGACGGGCTGACGCTGGGCAAGGTCACCGAGGTCATGCAGCAGGCGCCGCTGGCAGGATTAGGTGCGGACGACGTGGCCGCGCGCATGGGCGCGAGCCGATCGACGGCGCGGCGGTACCTGGAGTACCTCGCGGCGCGAGGGGAACTGGAGGCGGAGGTGGCGCACGGAGGCGTGGGGCGGCCGCAGCGGCTGTTCCGGCGGGCGCGAGGCTAGGGACGGATACGTGGTCTCATGTTCGGCGCGCTCACCGCTCGACGAACTCCAGCCTCCGACCCCGACACGCCTCCACGATCCGTCCATCACGCCATGCCACATCCCCGGAAACGACTGTCGTATCCACGCTTCCGGGAAACACGACCCCCTCGAACGGCGACCACCCGCACTTCGAAAGCACTCCATCCCGCGTCACCGCGCACGGCGCCTGCGGGTCGAACAGCACCAGGTCCGCCCAGTAGCCCTCCCGCACGAATCCGCGCTCCTCGATCCCGAACACGGTCGCCACGCTGTGACACGCCTTCTCCACCAGTCGCTCCATGGTCATCTCGCCCTCGACCACCAGCGCATGCAACGCGGGCAAGAGGAACTGGACCAGCGGCAGGCCGCTCGGCGCCCTCAGGTACTTGCCGGCCTTCTCGTCCAGCGTGTGCGGCGCATGGTCGGTGGCGATGACGTCGAGCACGTCGTCGCGCAGAGCCTGGCGCAGAGCGGCGCGGTCGGCGGCGGTCTTCACGGCCGGGTTGCATTTGATGGCAGCGCCGTGGGCGGCGTAGTCATGATCGCTGAACCAGAGGTGATGAGCGCAGACCTCCGCGGTGATGAGCTTGCCCTGCGGCGGGCCCGCCTCGAACAGCGACAGCTCGCGCGCCGTGGTGATGTGCAGCACGTGCAGCCGCGTGCCGTATTCCTTCGCCAGATCGACCGCCAGCGACGACGACGCCCAGCACGCCTCCGCGCTGCGGATGTTCGGGTGCTCGGCGAACGGGATGTCCGCGCCGAAGCGTTCGGTCCACGCGATCTCGTTGGCGCGGATCATGGGGTCGTCCTCGCAGTGCACGGCCACCAGCCCCGGCGCGTCGCGGAAGATGCCGGTCAGCACCTCGCGGTCGTCCACGAGCATGTTGCCGGTGCTGCTGCCCATGAAGACCTTCACGCCGCAGGCCTTGCCCGGCTCGAGGCGGCGGATCTGTTCGAGGTTGTCGTTGCTGGCGCCGAGGTAGAAGGCGTGGTTGGCCACGGCCTTGGTGGCCGCCAGGGCATAGCGCTCCTCGAGGGCTTCCGGCGAGAGCGTGGGCGGTTTCACGTTGGGCATGTCCATGAAGCTGGTCACGCCGCCGGCCACCGCGGCGCGCGACTCGGTGGCCAGGTCGGCCTTGTGGGTGAGGCCGGGCTCGCGGAAGTGCACCTGGTCGTCGATGAGGCCGGGCAGGAGATACTTGCCGGCGGCGTCGATCACGGTGTCGGCGTTGCGCGCGGCGAGGTCGCCGGCGATGGCGGCGACGCGGCCGTTCTCGATCAGGACGTCGGTCTCGATGATGGCGCCCTCGTTGACGAGGCGGGCGTTGGTGATCAGCAGGCTGGGCATGGGCATCTCCCGGAAGGGTGGATCGGACGACGCAGGCACGAAAGCGTCGCCGACCGCGGTCGGCAAGTGCGGCACCGGTGGAGCACCTTATCATGAACTGATAGCCGTCCGACACCACCCCATTCCGCCGGAGTCGACATGACCGCACGCCTCGTCACCATCGCCGTCCTGGTCGCCGCAGCAACTCTCGCCCACGCCGACGATGACGCCGCAGCCATCGCCACCGCCGCCCGCGCCTTCTCGGCCGCCTACTGCGCCGGCGACACCACCACGCTGGCGAACATCTACACCGAGGACGCCGTCATCATCCCGCCTGGCCGCGAACTACACGGCCGCGTCGACATCGCCCGCTACTTCGCCCCGAATCCGCGACGTGAAAACGTGAGCCACCGCACCGAGACCGCCTCGCTGGAGATCCTCGGCGACATGGCCATCGACCGCGGCACCTGGCACAACACCTGGCGCTGGGACGGCGGAGAGCCGCAGACCGCCTCGGGCGTCTACCTCATCGTGTGGCGTCGCGGCGACGACGGCGCCTGGCGCATGTCCCACGACATGTGGCACCGGCCGGCGCCGACGCCATGACGAGCGGCTATTCGGGCACGCCGCTGGCGAAGAAGCTGGGCATCAAGACCGGTATGATCGTACGCGTGGTGGGTGCGCCGGAGCACTACCTCGACCTGGTGGCGCCGCTGCCGCCGCACGTCATGCTGATCGGTCGCCTGACGCCGCGGGTGCAGATGGTGCATCACTTCACCAAACGGCGCAACGAGCTGGCGCGAGCGCTGGTGCGATATCGCGAGAAGCTGCATCCCGATGCGATGGTCTGGATCTCGTGGCCGAAGAAGGTCTCGAAGGTTCCCACGGACGTGACCGAGGACACCATCCGTGGGCTAGCACTCCAGCTCGGGTTCGTGGACGTGAAGGTGTGCGCGGTGGATGAGGTGTGGTCGGGGTTGAAGCTGTTGGTGCGGAAGGAGCTTCGGCCGTGAAGCTGGCCTGGGCGACCGACGTGCACTTCGACCACCTCGACGAAGAGGACGTTCTGGAGTTCTGCCGCCGGGTCGCGGAGTCGTCGGCCGACGCGTTGCTGCTCGGCGGCGACATCTCCAACGCCAAGGATCTGGCCGACCACCTCGCGACCCTCGGCGAACACGTGCCCATGCCCGTGTACTTCGTTCTCGGCAACCACGACTACTACGGTGGTTCGGTCGCCGCGGTCCAGGACCAGGTCGGCGACTTCGACGAGGCACCGGTATTGACCGACTACATCGCCATCGCCGAGCTCGTCAAGACGGCGGGCCGGCGGAATGTGCTGACCGGAATGAAGAATCGGACCCGTCTGAGGCGGCGCTTGCACGAACTGGGCAACGACGCTGCCGAGTCCCTACGCCCGGCACTTCTCGAGGCGGCTGCACTGGGTGGCCACGTGATCGTCTTGACGCACGTCCCACCCTTCCCCGAGGCCGCCTGGCACGAAGGCGAACCGTCCACCATCCGCTGGCAGCGCGGGTTCACGTGCAAGGCCGTGGGTGATCTGCTGCGCGAGGCGGCGAGCGATCATCCATCCTGCCGGTTCACTGTGCTTTGTGGCCACACTCACGGCTCCGGACGCGCGGCGATCCTCCCGAACCTCGACGCCGTCACCGCGGGGGCCGACTACGGAAACTTCCTGGTGAACGCCGTGAACTGGAATCGCGAGGAGCTCACCGTCAGGTTGACGTAACTTGTCGCTACCACGCTCATCCGCCGGCAGCCAGCGCCTTCGACCAGACGTTCATGCTCTCGATCTTGCCGCCGATGTTCGTGTTCATGGTGAGGGTGCCGGCGAACGCGTAGCCGTGCTTGGCGAAGGTGACGTTCATGCCCGCGCTGTAGGCCCGGGCGATGGTGAAGGCCGTGCGGACGCCGCGCGCGCACATGGCGTTCTCCATGGCCGACAGGAGGGACTGCGCCGCCCCACGGCCGCGGTAGGCGGGCAGGGTCGCGAAGTCGGTCATCTCCACGGCGCTCTCGGCCGCCTCCACCTCGGCGGAGGCCAGGGCGCCGATCCGTCCTTCCGACGTGAGCTTGAAGAACAGCACATCGTCCTGCATGGCCTGGCGCAGGTACACCGGGTCGTGGATGGGGAACGGGTAGGTCTGGAACACGAGCTGGTAGACTTCGCCCATCTCGTTGACGTCGGCCTTATCGGCGGGCGTGGCCTCTCGGTCCCAGTCGACACCCTGGCGGGACGGTTCCTCGTCGGCCTTGGCCCGGGCGATCGCGAGGTTCTTCGCCACGTCGTCGGGGTGGCGTTCGATCGCGCGACGCTCGTCGAAATAGCGTGCCATGAACAGCGCGCCCTGCCCGTTGCCGTGGTAGTCCGGGATCCGTGCCTCGCAGACGGCGCCCCAGGTCTCGAACGCGTCGCGGCACGCTGCCGGACACTTGGCGATCACCTTGCCGTACCCTCGCTTGCCGGCCAGCTTTTCCAGGTACGGCAGCAGTTCGAGGCAGTCGTCCAGTGTTGTCTTCATGACGTAGATTCGGTCATTGAACGAACCGTGCTGGTAGACGGTGCCGCCGAGGCGGTCGATACGATCGTACATACTCAGTCGTCCTCCAGGAATCGCGGCGACGCGTCGGGGCGGGCGAGCGAGACGGCGACCATCACCACAGAGCTGGCCGCCAGGCCATAGGCCACGGGATCCAGACCCATGGACGCCAGCCGCGCCGGCAATGACCAGAGCCCCGCCTGGAGCGTCAGCGTGAGCGCTCCACCGACGACAATGGCCGTACCGGCCCCCAGGCTGCTGGTGCGACGCCAGAAGAGCGCGCCCACGGTGGGCGCCAGCAGTCCGGCCACCATGAACGAGTAGGTGAGCAGGATGATGTCCAGCACCTTGGTGAAGCGCGCGGCCAGCAGCAGGGCCAGCGTGCCCACGATCAGGGTCATGAGCTGACTGATCCGCAGGGCGCGCCGATCGCTCCAGTGCCGGCCGATCCGCCGCTGCAGCACGTCGCCCACCAGGTTGCCCGACGAGGCCATGAGGCAACTGTCGGCCGTGGACATGATGGCCGAGAAGTAGGCCGCGCTCAGCAGACCGGCCACGCCCACGGGCAGCGCCTGGCTCACCAGCATGGGCAGACCCATCTCGGGCTCCACGTCGGGAAAGATTGCACGCGAGCACATTCCCAGAAACACGCCCATGAACGCCATGATGGGCCACTCGAGCAGTCCGGCCATATACCAGGCGCGGCGGGCGGTCCGCGTGTCGCGACAGGCGAAGATGCGCTGGTAGAGGGTCATGCCGATGAACCAGATGGGGATGATGGTGATGGCCCAGTTCACCAGTTGCACCGGCGCGATGTTGGTCAGAGAGAAGTGCGTTTCCGGCAGCACGCGTCGTAGCTCGGGAATGCCGCCCAGGTTGCCCCACAGCACCACCGGCAACGCCACGGCGATCAGGCCCACCAGCAACACCACCCACTGGACGGTGTCGGTGTAGATCACGGCCTTGAGGCCACCGAGCACGGTGTAGGCGATGGTCACCACGGCGATCATCAGCAGCGAGAGCTGAAGCGGATCGAGGCCCAGCGCCGGTTCGGTGAAGATGGTCGCCGAGGCCAACTTGGCGCCGGCAAGCACCTGGCCGGCAGTGAACCCCAGGTACCCCAGGCCGGACACGAGCGCGGCGACCAGCGCGACGTTCTCACCGAAGCGGTGGCGTAGCACGTCGGGATAGGAGAGTAGGCCGACGCGGTCGTCCAGGGCCTTGACGCGCGGGATGACCAGCACCGCGGCCATCCAGGCGCCGACCAGGCCGGTGAACAGCAGCCAGCTACCCGCCAGGCCCATGGCGTAACCCAGGCCGCCCAGGCCGATGGAGAATCCGCCGCCCACGTCCGTGGCGACCACCGACAGACCGATGTGGCCGGCGCCCATCTGGCGGCCGGCCACGAAGTAGTCGTCGCGGTCCTTGTTGCGGAGGTAGTGGTAGATGCCCATGCCGAGGACACCGGCCATGTACACACCGAAGATCGCGTAGTCGATCCAGGTCATGGATCGTCGCGGCGCCCTGCCCGGTCGTTGCCACGGGGCGTGAGCGCGATGGTGTCGTTGCCGTCGTGCAGGAGCTGGGCGATGCCGAGGGCCTTGTCCTCGGGAGCGTCGTCCAGGTTGAGCTGCAGATCACAGCGGTCGCACTTGCGGTCGCAGAAGTTCGGCTCGTAGGAGTCGGGCTCCTGGTAGGTGGTGATGACGCCCTCGTAGTTGCGCAGCACGACCTTGTTGGTGGACCAGCTCAGGAGATAGTTGGGAGCCACGCGAATCTTGCCGCCGCCGCCCGGCGCATCGATGACGTACTGGGGCACCGCGAAGCCGCTGGTGTGGCCGATGAGGCTCTCCATGATCTCGATACCCTTGCCGATGGGCGTGCGGAAGTGCGAGAGGCCCTCGGAGAGATCGCACTGGTAGATGTAGTAGGGACGCACGCGGTTCTGGACGAGCTTGTGCACCAGAGCCTTCATGATGCGAGGGCAGTCGTTGACGCCAGCCAGGAGTACCGACTGGTTGCCCAGAGGGATGCCGGCATCGGCCAGCTTCGCCAGCGATTCGCGCGCCGAGGCGGTCAACTCGCGCGGGTGGTTGAAGTGGGTGTTGATCCACACGGGGTGGTGCTTCTTGAGCATGGCGCAGAGGTCGTCGGTGATGCGGTAGGGCAGCACCACGGGTGTGCGGGTGCCGATACGCACCACTTCGACGTGGTCGATGGTACCGAGTTCACCCAGGATCCAGTCCAGCTTGTCGTCGTCGAGCAAGAAGGGGTCGCCGCCGGAGATGAGCACGTCGCGCACCTGCGTCGAGCGGCGGATGTAGTCGAGGCCCTTGATGAGGGTCGCGCGGTCGGGAATGGCGTCGCGGTCGCCCACCTTGCGCTTGCGGGTGCAGTGGCGGCAATACATGGCGCAGGTGCCGCTGACGTAGAAGAGGACCCGGTCGGGGTATCGGTGGGTGATGTTGGGAGCCGGGCTGTCGGCATCCTCGGCCAGCGGATCGATCATGTCGTTCTGCTGGATGACCAGCTCGGCCGACATGGGGAAGCTCTGCCGATAGATAGGGTCGTTTTTCCAGTCGGACTGGTCGATGAGCGACAGGTAGTAGGGCGTGACCGCCAGGGGGAACTTGGCCACGGTCAATTCGACGTCGCGGCGCTCCCTGCAATCGAA
>PIVY01000940.1 GCA_003353795.1 bacterium | reverse complement strand
GACGGCGGGCTTTCCTGGTCGTCGGCCACCAACGGCATGTCCGACACCGGCAGCGGCAACGCGCCCTTCATCACCAAGATCGGCAAGAGCGCCCAGCGTCCCGACGACGTATTCGCCGTGGGCGCCAGCGGCGTGTGGTACTCCACCGACTTCGGCGGCTCGTGGAATCTGGCCACCATCAACACCGGTTCCTGGGGCGGGCTCAGTTCGTTCCACGACGTGCGCATATCGCCGGCGGATCCCGACGTGGTCTGGGCCGGCGCGCGCATGGACGGCACCGGCGACATCCTGGTTTCCAGCGACGGCGGTGTGACCTTCGATGCCTCCACGGTCTACTCCGACGTGACCATGGGCCGGATCTCGGGCCTGGCCACCGACCCCTTCAACGCCAACACGGCCTACGTGATGTTCTCGTATGCGGAACGTCCCAAGATCCTCAAGACCACGGACCTGGGCGTCACCTGGAACGACATCAGCGGCTTCGGCACCGGCAGCGTGAGCACCAACG
>PIVY01000028.1 GCA_003353795.1 bacterium | reverse complement strand
CGCGGACAGTGTTGAAGCGCCGCCGCCAGCAACGAGTCGGCGAGCGCCGCATGCCCGGCAGTATCGAAATGGAAGGCATCGCGTGTGCCGTCCTCGTACTCACCGAAGTTCGAGTGCGGCATGGCGTCGAGCAGATTCACGAAACCCGCTCCAGCCTCGCGTGAGGCCGCTTCCAGCTCTGGATACGACACCGCTTCTGATCGCTGCGAGAAGGCCCGCGGGGTAACCTCGCGGTCGATGGGCGCGATGAAGTTCACGACGCAGACGCCATCGTCGACCAGGATCCGTGAGACGCCGCCCACGAGCCCGGCCGCGCCCCGCAGAACGGATGCCGGCGGATCGAATTGCCGCGCCGTACCACCCAGCACGGATGTGGGTACGAGCCGCCCCAGTTCGCTGCGGCGCAGGATCTGTCCCTTGTCGTAGAGAGGGCGCCGCATGAACGACACGCTGGCCGATTGCGCGATCACGCCGTCCCACTGCCGGGTCAGTGCATCGACGGCATGGCGGACACCGTCTTTCTCGCCACCGGCGGACGCGTCGCCGGCCTCCCCCACGAGCACCACGCTTCCGGCAATGGGATCCATGGTCGGCTCGACGGCCCGGTAGGTGGCCGACAGTTCGCTGCGGATCTGGTTCTTGCGCTGACTGAAGATGCTGTGCGACCACACCACCAGGCGCGGCCGGATCCCGGCGTCGAGCATGGCCAACAGGAGCGCGCCCTGCTCGTAGGCATTGGCGCCGCCGAGGTGGAGCGAGATCACGGCTGTCTCGGGATCGGTCCATCGCAACCGGGCCAGTGCCTGCTGCGGATACGCAGCGCCGCCGCCATGGGGGGCCGCGCCCTGGGAGTCGCCGACGAAGACCACGGGCCGGTCGTCCAGGTCCCGGTTCAGTTGCGCGAAGACGACGAGCGGATCCTGTCGGGCGATCGAATAGAGGCCGTCCGGCAGTCCCGTGTCGAGCGTCGTTGCGGTCACGTCCGCATCGGCCGGAGGCTCGAAGATCGCCAGGCTGCGCCCGAGGAAGACCTCGAACGCTGCCAGCACCAGGAGCGCCACGACCAGGTCGCGCCAGAAGCGCCTAGAACTGGAAGTAGATGAAGGGGACGTTGCCACTTCCGCCTCCGAAGACGATCACGTACATCACCGCCGCCGCGTAGACCAGCCCACGCCACGGTCCGGCGAACCGGAAGAACCACTCGTCGCGACGAGCATACAGCACCGACTCGATCACCACCGTACTGACGAGGGCCGCGGCCAGGACCGCCAGGTCCCGGGGCTGCACCACCCAGCCGCCGGCGGTGAACATGCGCTGCAGATAGACCGCCGCCTCGCCAAGGCTCGCTGCGCGGAACACCACCCAGGCCAGAGTCACCAGCAAGAGCACCACCGCGGTGGCCAGCACCGCCTTCGCCAGCTGCGCGGCATTACGGATCGGTTTGCGCCGCGCCACCGATTTGTTGCCGAAGATCACCAGCCGTTCGAACGACAGGAACAGACCGTGCAACCCGCCCCAGACCACGAAGGTGAAACCCGCCCCGTGCCAGAGTCCGCACAGCAGCATGGTGGTCATGGCGGCCGCGGGATAGGCCAGGCGCATCTCCTGTTTCACGTCGGGCAGGTCGAGCTTTGCGATGCGGCGCAGGAAGAACGAGGTCAGCGGATTGAAGAGGTAGTCCCAGATCCAGGTGGACAGGGAGATGTGCCAGCGCCGCCAGAACTCGGTGAACGATCGCGAGAAGTAAGGCTGCTCGAAGTTGTGGATGATCTCGTAGCCGAAGAGCTTCGCCACGCCGCGGGCGATGAGGCTGTAGCCGGCGAAGTCGGTGAGGATCTGCAGCGAGTAGGCCACCGCGCCGAGCCACAGTTCGCCCGAACCGGCGGTTCCAGAGCGGGCGAAGACGTCGTTGGTCAGGGGCGCCAGCGTGTCGGCGATGCCCACCTTCATGACGTATCCCAGCAGCATGCGCTCGACGCCGTCTCGGATGTTCTGCCACCGCAACGGCTGGTACTGCTGGACCTGCGGCAGCCAGCGCGCGCCCTTCTCGATGGGGCCGGCCAGCAGCAGCGGAAAGAAGGTCACGTAGAGCGCGGTGTCGAGGGGCGATCGCGAGGCCTCCAGCTTGCCGCGTCGCGCGTCGACGAGGTAGCTGATGGCCTGGAACGTGTAGAAGGAGATGCCCACCGGCAGCAGGATCCGCAGGGCGCCGGCCACTTCCACGCCGAGCGAACCGAGGAAGAAGTCGAAGTACTTGAAGAAGAACAGCAGCAACAGGAGCGCCGCGACGCCACCGACGAACCACCGCTTGCCGGCGGCCGGCGTGGTCGCCCGCGCCATGGCCTGCGGCACCAGTAGCACCACCAGCCAGACTGCGCCCAGGAGCAGCAGGAATCGCAGGTCCCAGGCTCCATAGAAGACCAGGCTCGCGGCCACGAGCACCAGCTTGCGGCCGGTGGCGCGCCAGGGCAGCCAGAGCAGGAAGGTCGACAGCAGGAATGGGAGGAACAGTGCCTGCGAGAACAGCAACGTCAACTCCCGGGCTGGTGGATGCTCACAACTCCACGCGCATGGGCGCACGCAGCAGCAGTCCCGCCACGATGGCGAGCAGGCTGAACGCCACCAGCCAGTCCATGGGCAGGCCGGCCAGCGCGAAGTCCCGGGCCGGCAGGGCGACCGCAATCCGTGACACCGACGTCGATGATAGCCGCTCGCTGCCAGGGTCGTGAAGCAGATGTTGCCACCACGACCGGTGTCGTGCCGCGCTGATCGCCGGCAAACCCTCGAGAGCCACGGGCACGCCCATCTCGATGGTCTCGCCGCCACCCTCGATGGCCACGGCGTGCGCCCCCGGCCTCAGGGCGCGCAACCGCCAGGTCACCGTGCCCGTGCGGCGGTCGCGCACCGGTCCGGCATCCACCTGCACGCCAGGCGCGCCCTGGAGCACCAGCGCGGCCACGGCAGCGGGGTCGGCCGCCGTGGCGGTGAGCAGAACGGTCTCGCCCACGTCGAGGGGCCGTCGTCCGAGGCGGGTTTCGAGTTGCGGGATCACCAGCAGCAACGGAATCACGATGGTCGCCACCGCCGGCAGCGCGAAGGCCAGGTACCGCAGGTTCGCCTTCAGCACGCCGAACTGCACGCGCATGATGACCACCAGGCTGGTCTGGTAGAGGGCCGCCTCGTAAAGACGGCCGATGAGTTGACCGCGCGCGGCTGCGAGTTGCCGCTGCCGCGTGGACACCTTGAACAGCAGGAGCGCCGCAGCAGCGAAGAGTACGGCGAACACCACCAGCGCCCAGCCGGCATGACCGCCGAACGGCGCCGCCAGTCCATCGCCGATGCGCGTTGCCACCTTCAGGAGCCAGGTCACGAGATGTACCCCAGCCCCTGCATGCGCTTGCGGATCTCTTCCTCGTCGGCGCCGCCCTTGTCCAGCTTGTCCAGCTCGCGCTCCAGCACGTGCTGCACGAACTCCTCGACCGAGGCGTAGCCGGCGGCCTTGCTCACGCGCTCGCAGCGCTCGAGCAGGTCCTTGTCGAACTTGATCTTGGGGCCTCCGAACATGGTCATCTCCCTGCGGTCTGGAGGGTGAAGATGTCGCGCCCGTTCATCTGCGGCGGCGGCTCGACGCCGAAGAGGCGAAGGATGGACGGGGCCAGGTCGGCCAGGGTCGGATCGTCAATTACCACCGGGCGCGTGGACAGCAGGATGCCGGGCACCTCGTCGGCGGCCTGGCAGTGATCGCCGCTCCACTTCTGCTCGTTGTCCACGAACACCGCCACGGGGACCTCGCCAAGGGCCGACTCGTTGCTGCCGCGCCAGCCGCGGTGGTAGCCCAGCACGATGTCGGGACCGCGGTCGGCGTAGTCGCCGTGGTAGATGTCGGTGGCGCGGTAGGCGTACTTGATGGCCCGGGCGCCGACGTCCGGATCCATGGTGGCTTCCAGCTCGGCCACCAACTCGGCCAGCAGTTCCTCGGCCACGGCGCCGGGCTCGACGATGCCGTGCTCCTCGCGGCCGTAGAGATTCAGATAGAGGCCGTTGATTCCCACCGCGTAGGCCCGGGTCCGCGACCAGTCCACGCCCTCGAGGTAGCTCACCGTGCCGGGCACCGCTCCAGGCTCCAGGGTGAGGTAGCCGCGCTCCCGCAGCCAGCTGTTGACGTGGAAGCTGCGCCGGTAGGGCGCGAAACCGTGGTCGCTCATGACCATGACATGGGTCGCATCGCCGACCGTGTCGAGCACGCCCGCGAGCACCCGGTCCAGCGATTGGTAGATCTCGGGAATCCGGTGGTGGTTCTCCTCGGCGCAGGCCGCGTGCAAGGGCGAACGTGGATCGATGCCGCGCCACCACATGTGGCAATCCTGGTCGGGCAGGTTGAAGTAGAAGAACAGGAATCCGCTGTCCCGCTCGTTGAACCGCGACAGCTCGTACTGGAGCTGACGCTTGCGTTCCACGAAGACGAGATCCGACTGCGACAGGTAGTCGTCATCGGTGAAGACGCCCTCTTCGAGAGCCTTGGTGTCGCTGGGTAGACCCTGGGTGTAGAAGGGGCCGAGTGCGTCGGCCAGTTCACGAGAGTAGCCGCCGGGCGTGGAGATGGGCATCTCGGGCGCCGCGGGGTCGATCTGGATCGGGGTCACGTAGAGGCGCAGGAACGGGTCGGCCTCCATGAGGAAGATGCGGGCCACGCCGCGCACCGATTCGAGCAGCGGCACCAGGGCGAAGTCGAGGGTCAGCCATTCGCTCCACTCGCCCTCGGCCAGGAGCATGCGCTGACCGGCCACCTCGATCACCGCCGCGCGACTGTCGCGGTCCACGGTGATCACGAGCGGCAGTTCGGCCGTGGGCGCCCCCTCGCGGAAGACGTTGACCGGCCCGGCGATCACGGTCTCGCAGCGACCGTCCTCCAGGTACACGGCGCGGAGGGCGCCGCCGGAGAGGTCGCGCTCGGCGAGAGGATCGTCGGTGACGTAGGTGAACTGGCCGTAGGTGCCCTGGATGTCGGGCGTGCCCATGCCGCTGAGCGAGCGGGACGCCGTGGGCGTGGGCGGGAAGTTGGCCGGCACCTTGAAGACCGTGGCGTCCACCTGGGCGGTGTCCAGGAGCTGCCAGAAGGCCACGCCCTGACGCAGGTTTTCCACCTCCCCCGCGCCGCGGGGAATGCGCCAGGAGCCGAGCTCCCAGAACTGCGCTGGCCCCTGGGCGTGGCTCGTGGAGAGGTAAGGCGTCAGGGTGACCGGGTCGCGATGGATGAAGTCGAAGATACCGTGGCCGCCGGGATCCATGCCGGTGATGAAGGTTGACCAGGCCACGGGAGACTGCGGCGGGATCGACGTGCCAAGGGGCACGAGCTGACCCCCGGCCGCGACCACGCGATCGAAGGCGGGCATGAGACCCTTGTCTCGATACTCGGCCACCAGCCGCGGGTCCATACCGTCGAAGCCCAGCACCAGCACCTTCTGCGCCGCGGCGGGCAGCGCCAGGGCCAGAGCGAGGAGCAGGGCTATGGCGGTCAGCGTCTTCATCATGATCCGTTCAGCAGGCTGCGGCCGTGCATGTGTCCGGGTACGGGCACGCCGCAGAGGTCGAGGATGGTGGGCGCCAGGTCGGCGAGCCAGGGGCTGTCGCCGCTCAACGCTTGGTTGCTCAGCAGGATTCCCGGCACCTGCCGCGGGTCCATGCAGTGGTCGGCGGACCAGGGCTTGTCGTTGTCGCGGAACACCTGGCCGGTGACCTGGCCGGTGGCCATGTCCCAGTCAGCGCGCCAGCCCGGGTTGTAGCCCACGATCACGTCGGGCGCCTCGTCACGATAGGGCCCCCGGTAGGCGTCGGCGCTGGCCCAGAGTTCCTTGATGGACTCACCGCCCGCCGGATCCTGGAGCCCCCGCAGGCGATCGATCAGTTCCGTGCGCAGGGCAGCCCCGTCCGCGGGAGCCACGATCCCGAAGTGCTCCCGTTCGCGTAGATTCAGATAGAATCCGGCCAAACCATTGGCATATGCGCGGGTACGAGACCAGTCGATGCGACCAGGCGGCACTGCCTCGCCCTCTCCGAGCGATGGAAGCGGTCCCTCGGCGGGGTCGCCCTCCAGGTAAAGGTAGCCATGCTCCCGGAACCACGCATTGAGGTTCACGGCCCGGCGGAAGGGCTTGAAGCCGTGGTCGGACATCACGAGCAGAACGTCGCCCTTGCCCATCTCGCCGCGGGTGCGGCCGACGAGCTGGTCGGCTCGGCGGTAGAGGTCGCGGATCACGTGTTCGTGCCGCTGGACGTCGGCGCCGCGGTTGGCCGGGTGGTCCTTCTCGCGGAAGCGCAGGAAGGTGTGCTGCAGGCGGTCGGTAGCGTCGAAGACGCAGGCGATCACGCCCTCGCCCTGACGGTCCAGCGCGTGGAAGAACTGCTGCTCGCGTTCGTCGTGAATGTCCCAGACCTGCTCCAGGAACGCATCCTCGTCGATGACCCTCTCGTTGAGCGCCCAGGTGTCCTCGGCCAGGCCCAGGGTGGCAAACGGACCGTTGAGCCGCGCCAGCATCATGGCGTAGTGCGGCGGCTGGCTGATGGGCATGGCCGGCGACTGCGGGTCGATGTTCACGGGCGTCACGTAGAGACCGAAGGGCGCCCAGCCGGTGACGCGGAGGCGAGCGATGCCCCAGGCCTTGGCGCGGCCCTTCTGGAACGGCAGTCGCAGCCAGGGCGAGTACTCGCGGTCGCCGAGAGTGACGGTCTCGCGGCCGATGGTGATGCGGGCCTGCTTAGCCTCGGTGTCGACGTCGCAGCGCACGGGCAACTCCATGCCCTCGGCGCCGGGCAACGAACCGGTCCAGACGCCGGCCGGATCACGCTGGAGGGTGCGGCGGTCTCCCCCGGTCAGGCCGCCGGTGCTGTCGCTCGGCTCGGTGAAGTGCGTGAACGTGCCCTGGGTGCCGCGAAGGTCCGGTAGGCACATGGCCGCCAGCAATCGCCCGTGGAACTTCTCCGGCGGAAACGTGAGCGGCACCCGGATGATGGACGACTCCACGCCATGGTCGCCGAGGATCGACCAGAAGCTGCGACTGTGCCGGCGCAGTTGCATGTGGTCGGGGCGGCGGCCGAACTTCAGGGGACCGAACCGGCGCTCGCGTCCAGGCACCATGCGGGTGCTCGACATCTCGGGCAGGTGGGTGCGCACGTCGCGGCGCAGGAAGTCGAAGATGCCGTGGCCGCCGGGATCGACGCCCGTGGCGAAGGTCGACCAGGCCACGGGCGAGACGGCGGGCAAGGTGGTGCCCAGATCGTGGAAGCAGCCCTCTTGCTGGAGCGCCTGCATGTGCGGCATGTCGCCGGCGGCCATGAACTCGCGGGTGAGCTCGGGATCGAGTCCGTCGAGGCCGAGGACGACCACGCGGCGGCACTTGGCCCGCGCGCGGACCTTGCGGTGGCGGATGAGGCGGATCGCGAGGCGGAAGGGCCAGGTGATCACACCCACCAGCGCGGTGAGGATGCCCGCCAGGGCGAAGAGCAGCGACCCGCCGAGGGCGAAGCCTGCACCAGGGCCGATGTACGCATACGCCGGCATGACCGCCATCAGGGTGAAAGCGGCTGTTACCAGGGCGATTCGGACGGAAGTTCGAGCGGTCGGTAGGCGCATGATCCGGTTCGCTGGTTGATCCGAGGATCTCGGTGTGAAAATGGATTCCATTCATGGTCGGTTCGCGAGAGGGCGAGCGCAAGGGGGAAATGGCGCACGCCCCGCCCGGGTCGGCAACTCAGCGCACCAGCGTCAGCTTGGTCGACATCCGGCGTTCGCCCACCTCCAGGCGCGCCAGGTAGATCCCGCTCGCCCGGACCATTCCGCGCTGGTCACGACCGTCCCAGATCACGGCGTGCGGCCCGGCCGACAGTTCGGCGTCGACCAGGGTCCGCACCAGCGCACCGCGCCCGTCGAACACCTCCAGCCGCACCGGCCCGGCGGCGGCCATCTCGAAGCGCAGTGTCGTACGTGGATTGAACGGATTGGGCGCCGCCTGCAGCCCCGGGCCGGTTGGAGATTCCGGCACGTCACCGGTGAGCAGGCAGTGGCGCGGGCGCAGGTTCAGGGTGAGTAGCCGGTGGGTCACGACGCCGCCGTCCGCCAGCGCGACCTGCTCACCCTCGTCGATGGTTGCACCGATGAACTGCGGATCGGTGGGATCGGCCAGGTCCCAGGCCTCGAGCACGTCGCCGCTGTAGCGAGCCACGTACAGCGCCTCGGGCGCCAGTTGAAAGCGTCCCTGGGTGGCGATGGTTCCGATCACCACCGGAGCGGTGGCCGCCGCCAGGTCGAGCACCTTCAGCATGCCGTCCTCGTAGATCACGCAGCGGTCGCCCAGGATGTGCCCCGGCTCCACGTTGGGACCGTTGCGATACCAGACCAGCGTCAGGTCATCGGGATCGGTGCGGTCGAACGCCATGAGCGTGCTGGATGCCCCCCGCACATAGAGACGGTCGTCGTGGTAGGTGATGGGCGTCAGATTGACGCCGTGGGTGAACGTGTCGCGCACCACCGGCGCCATGGGGTCGGCGAGGTCGACGTGGTACATGGCATGCGGAGCCGAATTCTGACCGCTGCCGGCGAGGAAGAATCCGTCGTCCAGAAGAAGCACGCTGTCGAGGTTGAGGACGAGCTGGTTCAGTACCGGCAGTCCTTCGGAGGTGGCGCGGATCTCCATGTACAGTGGCCGCACCAACAGGAGGAGGTCGTCGGCGAACGCGACGGTGATCACGTTGCTCGGCAGAGGTGTAACCACCGCCGGCAATGACGTGAAATCTCCGTGGTACACGGCGTCGGTCGCCGCTTCGCCCTCGGTGTGCACGCGCCAGACGGCACGATGGGAATCGCTGCCGATGATCTCGCCACCGGCCTCGAACCAGGTCGCCGAGCTGTCGACGCCGGTCTGGACCGGAGCGCCCGGATCCGCCGACTCGAGGTCATGGACCGCCCAGACGAATCGAAACTCGTCGCCGTCGTATGTCATGAAACCCGAGAACACGAACGGCGCGGTGATCTGGCGGCAGCGCAGTTCCGCGGACAAGGGCACGTCGCCGGCCCAGTCGACGCAATCGACGGCGGCAGCCGGGCCGATGGCGGCCGCGGTCATGACGCATGCGAGAATGGCGCATTGGATTCCGGTGTGCATGAACGATCCCCCCGTTCGAGTGCAGTTACCCGCCCAAGAGGATCATACCATCGCAGAGCCGCCCGACTCAACCGCCGCGGGGCGCGAGGTCGTCGGAGCCGCCTCCGCACTCGTCCGTGACAGCCTCAGCGTACGAGCACCAGCTTGGCAGTGTCCTGCCGCGATCCGGCCTCCAGCCGCGCGAAGTAGACGCCACTGGCTTGGGACCGACCGCGATCGTCGCAGGCGTCCCAGTTCACCTCGTGCCGACCCGCGATCACCGTGGTGTGCAGGAGCACCCGCACCCGCCGCCCGGCGAGGTCGTATAGCGAGAGGCGGACCTCCCCGTCCAGCGGCGCCACGAAGCTCACGGTGGTGCGGGGGTTGAAGGGATTGGGCGCCACTCGCAAGCCCAGGTCGGCAGCGACCTCGGGGATCGTCTCGTGCTCGTCCACTCCCGTCACCACGCATTGCACCGGAAAGACGCCGCCGCTGGTGACGATACAGTCTCCTTGACGGTAGAGGTCGCCGTGGGCGCCGGTCCCGCGACCGAGCAGCACGGGCGCAGTGGGGTCCGCGACGTCGTAAACCCGCAGATCGGTCGTGTAGAGGAAAGTACCGTCCCAGAGGATGCCGTGGTGGTAGGTCCCTGTGGCGAAGAACGGACTCACGGGCACCGGGCCGGCCGCATCGTCACCCAGGTCGTAGATCCGGAGCATGTCATCCAGGACGGCGTTGACGGCGATGGCCGCCAGATCGCCAGATAGCTCGAAGGCCGTGATGGCCCAACCCAGGTCCGGCGACTCCCAGACGAGCGAGAGAGCGTCGAGGTCGCCAATGTCCATCGCAGCGAGGTGTCCGGAACCGTCCGCGAGATAGAGCCGGTCGCCACTGCGCTCGAGAAACCGGCCGGAGACCCCGGGCAGCGTGCCGCGAACCGCGGGCTGGGATGGATCCGCGAAGTCGACGACCTTCATGCCGGTCCGTTGACGGACCATCACGTTGGTCTCGTCGAGAACCACCGTCAGACCGATGGCGGAGACGGGAAAGAATCCGATCTCGGTGACATCGCCGGGCGTCGACACGTCGAGGCAGGCCACACCTGCCGGCGAATCCCAGTCGCCGGTCACCTGGTAGATCCTGTCGCCAGCCAAGATGGCCGGACCGGAATAAGGCAGCCAGGTGACGATCTCGGATCCCGTGCGTAAGTCCGACAGGCGACAACCACCACCGTAGGCCGTCTCGACGCGAACGATGACCCGTTCGGCATCGCTGGCGCAGATGGACGCGGTCGCGAAGTTGTCGCTGTCGCCCGAGTACTGGTACTCGATCCTTTCGACGACGGCCTGAGGATCCCGCACATCGTAGAGGTAGGCGTAGTAACTGAAGAACATGCCGCTCCACACGGTCTTGGACTTGAGCAGCCACCCGGGCTCGATCTCTCCGCGCGGGATGTCGTTGAAATCCGGGCCGCTCCAGGCCGGGTCGGGGCTCAAGAAGAAAGGGTGGCGGAGATCGTAGACGCCTAGCTCGTCGGCGCCCAGCCAGTGCAACGCCGTCGCCGAGCCGGCGGCCAGAAGCCCGGCATCCGGGCTGACCGGCTCGTGGCTGGCCGCGACCTCGGGAAAGTCGGACAGCGCCGAAACGGTGTAGGACTGCTCGTCGGAGGAGTGCAGCAGGCCGCCCGCAGCGACGTACTCTGGCCAGCCGTAGTAGTACATCGACTCCTCGCACGTGAACTGCCCGGCGTGGTCGATCGTCATGAGGTCGAGCCCTTCGGTCGGGCCACCGTACTGCCCGCCATGCCAGCGGATCGCGGCCACTACGAGGAAGTCACCCTCCGACTGCACCCGTCGCACGTCGCGCTCGCCGATCGAGACCTGGTAGTCGACATAGGTGTCCGCGATCATCGGGGCGCCGAGATCGGCGATGTCCACCGAGAGCAAGGACGACGAGGCGGCGACCACGAGCCAGCCCTCGTGCATCACGGCCTCGAGCGCAGCGGCGGAGGTCGGTACGTTGCCGAGGTAGTTGAAGGCGTGGGGATCGGAGACATCGTAGAGATCGACGCCCGCGGCGCCGCGGCTTACCAGCAGAAGGCCGTCCCGGCTCCATAGCGAATGGGTGCCGACGGGCAAGGCCATGGCCACGGTGACCTGCGGCGCTGCCGGGTCACTCCAGTCCACCAGCATGAGCGAGTTGTCCGAGGCCACGGCGGCCAGGTAGCCGTCGCTCGCGATCAGCAGGGGCGCCTCGCCCAGGCTTTGAATACCGAGGAGCGCGACCGCCGCGGGCTCGACCGCATCGAGAATCAACAGGTCGTTTCCCCTGGCCGCCAGCACCCGGTCCTGGTCACCGGTCATGGCCGCCACGCTTCCCGTCAGTGGAAAGGGCTCGGCGACCCGGAACGTATGACGGTATTCGTAGCAGTCCTGGGCCGCAGCGACGGCGGTCAGGGCCAGCATGCTCAGCAGCAGGATGACGGGACGAAGGCAAGCCATGGTCAAATCCCCCTTTTGACGATGAGCGCGATTGCTTCGACAGGGAGATCATACCACAGGGGCGGGCCGGACCGGCAGCCGCGTCGCGTCAGGCCCCGAGATGCCGCCCATCGACCAGATGCCCGGCCACGTATTCCCGCACCGCGTCCACCACCGGCGTGATCGGCACATCGCAGCCCGCGGCGCGCAGCTTTCCCATCTCCGCCTGGGTGAAGTACTGATACTTCCCCTTGAGCTCGTCGGGCATGTCGATGTACTCGATGTTCGGCTGGCGATCGAGGGCCGCGAAGATGGAGCCGATGAGCGTGTTCCAGTCGGACGCCGCACCGGTGCCCACGTTGAAGATGCCGCCCACCTCGGGATGATCCATGAGCCACAGCGTCATGGCGGCCGCGTCCTTCACGTACACGAAATCGCGCTGCTGACCGCCATCGGCGAACTCGGGACGGTCGCTCTTGAAGAGCTTCACCAGACCGTGGTCGCGTACCTGCTCGTAGCCCTTGCAGACCATGGAACGCATGTCGGCCTTGTGCCACTCGTTGGGGCCGTAGACGTTGAAGTACTTGAGGCAGCAGATCTCGTCGAGCAGGCCCTCGGCGCGGGCCCAGAGGTCGAAATCCTGCTTCGATTTTCCATACAGATTCAGGGGCTGCAACTGATCGATGCCGGCGTGGTCGTCGCTGTAGCCGCGAGACCCGTCGCCGTAGGTGGCGGCCGACGAGGCGTGCACGAAACGGGCACCGAGGCGACGGGCGGCCAGGCAGAGGTCCTTGGTGTACTGCACGTTGTTGCGCTCGAGGTAGTCCCAGTCGGTCTCGGTGGTGGACGAGCAGGCGCCCATGTGCAGGATGGCGCGCACCTGGGTGTCGAATCTGCCAGCGAGCAGGTCCTCGCGGAATCGCTCGTGGTTCTCATAGCCGTGGTCGTAGGTCAGGGGCGCCAGATTGGGCTCCCCCGCGTCGGAGGGATGCACGTCAACGGTGAGGATGTCGGTCTCGCCCCGCTGGTTCAGCATCCAGACCAAGGCCGAGCCGATGAATCCGGCGGCGCCGGTGACGACGATCATTGTTGCACCTCTTCCAGCACGATCTCGCCGGTGAACAGCTCGCCGTCGCGTTCGGCGGTGAAGGTCACCCGGTCGCCCACCATGGCATCATAGACCAGCCGGGTGACGGTGTCCTCGCTGTCCAGGGCCACGCCGTTGATGGCGCGCAGGACATCTGCATGACGGAGACCGGCCCGCCAGGCGGGCGAGTCTTCCGTGACGTCGCTCACAAAATAACCCACGGGATTGGATATGTGGTAGGCGGCCATGAGCTCTCCAGTGAGCGCCAGCACGTTCATGCCCCAGTTGGCCTCCCGATAGTGGCCGAACTCGCGCACCTCCTCCAGCAACCAGCGCACGCGATTGGCGGGCACCGCGAAGCCGATGCCGATGGAACCGCCGCTATCGGAGAAGATGAACGTGTTGATGCCCACCACCTCGCCACGAGCGTTGAGGAGCGCCCCGCCGCTGTTGCCGGGGTTGATGGCGGCGTCGGTCTGGATCATGCCGAGGTAGAAACGGTCCGACTGGCTCTGCCGCACGATGTCGCGGTTCAGGGCGCTGATCACCCCCACGGTGACGGTGGGCCGGGTATCGGCGAGGAGCTGCCCGAACGGCGAACCGATGGCGATGGCCCATTCCCCGATCATGATCTCGTCGCTGTCCGCCAGGTTGGCCACCGGGAACCCCTGACCCTCGATCTTCAGCAGGGCCAGATCGTAACGATCGACCGTCTCGACGTGTTCGGCGCCGTAGCTTGTCCCGTCGGACAACGTCACCAGCACGCGAACGGGATTCGAACCCACGACATGGGCATTGGTCACCACGTAGCCCTCGCCGCTGACGATGACGCCTGAGCCGTAGGACTGGCGATCGAAGTAGGCGGACCGACTGGAGCGGCGATCCGGGTAGAAACGATCGAAGAAGAGCTTGTGAGGATTCCGCATGGCCACACGCTGGGTCACGGTGATGGTGACCACCGTGGGAGCAGCTCGTTCGGTAGCCGCCACGATGGCGTTGCGGCGTTCCAAGCCGATGGGATCACCGGCTTGGATCGGTGTCGTGGCCACCCGCGGCGGCGCCTGGGCAATCTGCGCCGTGTCCGCCGCCATCTCCACCAAGAGCGCCTCCATGGCCTGCTGCCGATAGGACTGCCAGTCGTCGCGTATGGACCGCTCGCGAACCAGCAGCATGGTGGCACCCAGCAGAGCCCCGGCCAGCAGACCGATGATCACGGCGCTCCAGTTCGGCATTCGGCGATCCGACATGGTCAGCTACCTTCCCTGCAACTTGTCCCAGTCGGCCAGGAAGCCGGCCAGCCCCTTGTCCGTGAGCGGATGCTGCACGAGCTGCTTGATCACGCTGGGCGGAATGGTCGCCACGTCGGCGCCCATGAGTGCCGCGTCCACCACGTGGTTGGGACTGCGCACGCTGGCCACCAGCACCTCGGTGTCCAGATCGTAGTTGGCGTAGATGGTGACCGCCTGCTCGATGAGGTCCATGCCGTCGTGACTGATATCGTCGAGGCGCCCCACGAAGGGCGAGCAGTAGGCCGCGCCCGCCTTGGCCACCAGCAGCGCCTGGCTGGCCGAGAACACCAGGGTGGCGTTGACCGGAATGCCGTCGCCGCTGAGCGCCGCGATGGCCTTGAGGCCCTCGTAGGTGGTGGGGATCTTCACCACCAGGTGCTCGGAGATGGCAGCCAGCCGTTTGCCTTCCTCGATCATGACGCCCGCCTCGAGCCCCACGACCTCGCCCGAGACCGGACCCTGCACCAGATCGCAGATCTCCTTGAGGAGCGCGTCGGTGTCCTTGCGGCCGGCCTTGGCCATCAGCGACGGATTGGTGGTCACGCCGTCGCACATGCCCATGGCCTTGATCTCGGCGATGGCCTCGATATCGGCGGTGTCGATGAAGAACTTCATGCGTCGTCTCCTTCGGTGGCCCGATCCTCGTCGGCAGAGTCGCCGGGCCACGGGGTGAAGTCCGGAGGCAGGAACTCGGGATCCAGCAGTTCCTCCGGATAGATGACCTCTTCCAGGAAGAGGCCGTGTGCCGGGGCCATCATGCCCGCGGCGCGTCGGTCGCGGGCGGCGATGATCCTGCCCACGTCGTCGGGTTCGCGGGCACCGCGGCCGATCTCCAGCAACAGCCCCACCAGGTTGCGGACCATGTGGTGGAGGAAGCGGTCGGCCCGGATGTGGAATATACCGCGCTCGCCGTCCCATTCAAGAGCACAGAGGTCCACGCGGCAGGTGTTGTCGTCCTTGAGGGAACTCGTCTTGCAGAAGCTGCTGAAATCGTGGGTTCCCCTGATTCCGGCGCAGGCACGGTCCAGAGCGCCGCGATCCAGGCGCCACGGGACCTCGAACGCGTAGGCATCGAAGATGTTTCGGCGCTGGTGCAGGCGGTAGGCGTAGCGGCGGGCGGTGGCCGAAAGCCGGGCGTCGAAGGCAGGCGACACCGGACGCACACCGTGGACCTGGATCCCGTCGAGATGGATTCGCGGCAACGCGCCGCAGACCCGCGCGACCTCACGCGCACTGTGCAGCAGGGCATGCGCCACCTGGCCGCGTGCGTGCACGCCGGTGTCGGTCCGCCCCGCCCCCACGGGCACGCACCGCCGGTCGAGCAGGCGTTGCATCACGTCGGCCAGGTCACCCTGGACGGTCCGCTGATCGGGCTGGATCTGCCAACCGTGAAAACCGGCGCCCACGTAGGCGATATCGATCCGGACCCGGGGATAGGGTTCGTTGGGAGCGTTCACACGCCCACCACCAGCAATGCGGCCCAGGCGACCAGGGCCAGTCCTTGCGGCCAGGGCAGGCGCAGCGGACGGTCGGGCTCGGCGGGCAAGCGGCCGGCCACCGCCAACGGCAGCGACTCGCCGCGGCGGATGATGCCCTCCATGAGTGGAGGGATCACCCGCAACCGTTCACGCAGATGCAGGCCGCGCCGCCGCCGGCCATCGCCGCGTCGCAGCCGCACGCAGGCCAGGATGCGTTCGGCCTCGGTCTGGGTCCGGGGCGCCGTACCCAGCGCCACGGCCAGCGTGAGCCCGAGATGGCGGGTGTCCACGCCGCACCAGTGCAGCGGTCGCAACCACCAGCCGAGGGCGCTCACCAGATCCGGCAACGGCAACACCCGCGCGATCAGCGCCATGGTTCCCAGCATCAGGAACAGTCGCGCCAGGGCCAGGAGTCCGCGCAGAGCACCGGTGAGACTGGGGTGAAACAAGGGCGCCGCATCCACCGCGGTGAGGGTGTGGACGGCGAGGACGAGGGCCGCCACCGGCCACCAGGCCCGCCACCAGCGCCACAGGCCGTCGCCACGGAGGCCGGCCCGCACCAGGATCCAGCCGAGCAGGACCGCAAGCGGCGCCAGGATCACCGGCGGCGCCAGCAGAGCGGTCACGATTGCCAGGGTGCCTCCCCCGAGCCGAGCAGCCGGGTGGACCGCCGCCAGGGGCAGGCGCTCCACGGGGGTCCAGAGCCTGCCGGCTGCAGGAATCATCGCGCCTCCGCTCCGGCCAGGCGCGCGGCGATCTGCACCGCGTTCCAGGCCGCACCCTTGAGCAGATTGTCAGCGACGACCCAGAAGAGCACCACGTCGGCACGGTCCGGTTCGTGGCGCACGCGGCCCACGTGAATCGTGGTGCGCCCGCTCACCTCGGCGGGCGTGGTGTAGGCGCCGGCGTCGCCGTCGCAGATCAGTCCCGGAAATCCATCGAGCGCGGCCCGTACCTCGTCCAGGGGAGCCGGCCGCTCGAGGACCGCGCGCACCGCGGCAGCGTGACCATTCCAGACCGGCACCCGGGTCGCCGTGCACGACACGGCCAGGTCGTCGCGATCGAGGATCTTGCGCAGTTCGATGTGGACCTTGCGCTCCTCCTCGAAGTACCCGTCGTCGCCCAGGGGACCGATCTCGGGAACGGCATTGGCGGCAACGCGCCGCGGGAACAGTCCGCCGGTCCTTGCGGTGTCGGGCTGTTCGCCCTCCGCCAGGAGAACTGCCTGCTCGGAAAGTTCGTCACGCCCCTGCTGACCGGCGCCGCTGACCGCCTGCAGCGTGGTCACATGCGCCGCGCGCAGACCGAACTCGCCATCGAGAGCGGCGCAGGGCAGAGCGATCTGGATCGTCGAGCAGTTGGGATTGGCGATGATGCCGCCCTCGCCTTTGCCGGCGACGAGTGCCGGCACGCGATCGCCGTTGACCTCGGGCACCACCAGGGCGACCTGCGGATCGCGGCGCCAGGCGGAGCTGTTGTCCACCACCCAGGCCCCACGTTCGGTGGCCACGGGCGCCCAGGTCCGGCTCGCACCGCCGCCGGCGGAGAAGAGCGCCACGCCGACCCCTTCGAACGCACTCTCGGTCACCTCGCGGCACACGAGTTCCTCGCCCCGGAAGCTCCGGCGGGTCCCGGCCGATCGACTGCTGGTCAACAGCAACGGCGGCTGGTCGATCCAGTCCTGCCGTTCGAGCAGCCCGAGCATGGTGCGGCCGACGAGGCCACTGGCGCCGAGGATGGCGGTCTGCATGCGGAAGGGGTCCTTTCGGTGGTGAGCCTGCAGGCGGAATGGTAGCAGCGGTCTGCGGCGGGGTCAAAACCTCGACGACGACCGCCGCCGGTGATAATCTTCTCGCCGACCCCGAATCGAGGAGATCCCATGTCCCGCACCGCATCTGTCCTGCTCGTGATCATCGGTGTTCTTGGCGTCGTGGCGGCCTGCGCCCCCGACGACCGGGAGTCGCAGCTCGAAGCCCTGGCCCGCTGGGAGGATCGACGTCTGGCACCGGCCGATTCCCTGGCCGGTTTCATGGCCTCCAGCGACGCCGTGATCCGTCGGGCCGCCCTGCGTACGGCCGGCCTCATCGGCCGGACCGAGGCTCTGCCGGCCATGATCGATCGCCTGGAGAACGATTCCAGCCAGGGCGTGCGGGCCCAGGCGGCATTCAGCCTGGGGCTGCTGGGCGACAGCGTTGCCCTGGCGCCATTGACGCGCGCCCTCCAGGATCCCCATCAGTCGGTGCGCGTGGCGGCCATCGAGGGGCTTGCGCATCAGGACCACGACGGATCGGCGCTCTACGGACCGGCCCTCCACGGCAAACCCCGGGAAGCCAGGGCAGCCTGGACCGCGTTGCGCAACGTGGCCGGCCAGGCCTCCCACGACAGTCTCGTGGCCGCCATCCGCGCCGGCCTCACGAGGCCCGAGCCGGAGGTCCGCTGGCGGGTGCTGCGTTGCGCCGAGCGCGCGCCCGACTCGACGCTGGTGGAACAGGTCGCCGCGTACGTGGTCGATCGCAACGCTCAGATTCGTGTGCACGCACTCCGCGCCCTCTCCCGCCAGCAGGGTCCGGCAGCCCTGGAAGCCGTGCTGCGTAGCACCGAGCGGCACGGCCGACTCCGCGGCGAGGACCGGCGGCGCGTCATCATCGCCGAGATGCGAGCCATGGGCAGTCTGGCCGGACCGATCCTTGCCGGCGACCCCGAAGGCGATCATACCTCCCTGGCCGGCCGGACCACGGCCGCCATGGTCGCCGGCGCCCAGAGTGAGGATTTCCACGTGGCCGAGGTAGCCCTGGCCGCCATGACCACCGCCACGGCCGACCTTGACCTGCCGGCCGAGGCGGTCCACCAGGAAAGCTTGCTACCTGTCTGGCGCATCCGGCTGGCGCGCGCCGCCCGGGAGCGCCTGTCGGCCCTGGCGCCCTCGGTGAGGGGGGGGGCGTGCACTGCCCTCGGAGCGTTGCGCGGCGCCGGAGCTCGACCGGAGATCGAGCACATGGTCGGCGATGCCGATCCCGTCGTGACCGCCGCCGCGGTGACGGCCCTGGTGAAGCTGGACCTGACCCCGACGGAACTCCGCGCGCTCGGCCGAACGGACGCGACCATGCCGGTGCCCGTGCGCGTCGCGATCCTCGCAGCGCTCGCGGCGGACGACCCGATGGCGAGCGGCGACCCGCAGCGGGCGTGCGTCGCTTTCGACGCCGCCACCGCGGGCATGGCCGACGCCGATTTCACCGTTCGCACCACCGCCGCCGACCTTCTCGGCCGGCTTCCCGGCGGTCTGTCCTGTCGCGAACTGATTCGCGGCTACGTCGCCGCCGACGATCTCGACGAGGGCACGGCCGACGTGCGGCTGGCAGTGCTGGCGTCGCTCGCCTCGTTCTTCGGACCCGACGCCGCCGACCGGGCAACCTTCTTGGGCGGGTGCGATGCGTCGACGACCGACGACGACGACCCCCTACGCACCACCGCCCTCGAGCAGCCTCACCGCATCGCCGTGTCCGCTCTGCTCCAGCAGGCCTTCGCCGACGGCGATCTCCGGATCCGCGTCGCCGCCCGCGATTGCGCCGAGACCACGGAGCTGCTGGTGCCGGCTCTGATTCCCGCGGCGGCCAGCCTGCGAGAAACCCTACCTGCATTCCACCGCTCTGACATTCAGCCGGCGGTGAGCCCACCCCACGGCACGTCTCTACGGGTCCGCTGTCTCTCCGACCGCGGCACGTTCGTCATCGAACTGGATCCCCGAGCCGCCCCCAACACCTGCGCCACATTCCTGCATCTCGTGGAGACCGGCCGCCACGAGGACCTCACCTTCCACCGCGTGGTGCCCGACTTCGTCATCCAGGGAGGTTGCCCCCGCGGCGACGGTTGGGGTGGTCCCGGCTGGACCATCCGGAGCGAGTGGTCACGGCTGCCGTACGAGCGCGGTACCGTGGGCATCGCCCACTCCGGCAAGGACACCGGCGGCAGCCAGTGGTTCGTCTGCCATTCCGCCCAACCGCACCTGAACGGTCGCTACACGGTCTTCGGGAAGGTCACCTCGGGCATGGACGTGGTGGACCGGATCCAGCGCGGAGACCACTACCGGCTCGAACTCGTGGTGGACGACTGACCGGTCACAGCCAATGGCATCGCAGCCTGGAACTTGTTGATACTGCCATCGGTTTGTAGACTGAATTTGGCTCTTATGGGTCGCCCACCGACCACCGAAAGGGGTGATGGCATGGCCAACGCCATCCGGACCGCTCTGTTCGCCGCCGCCCTCGTCCTCGTCGTCATCGTTCCTCCGTCAGCCATGGCGTCCGCCGATCCCGGCGTCCCGACCACCGGCGCCACCGTGCTCGGCGCGGGTTTTTCCGGTAAGCCGTTCGTCCTGGACGGCGACATGGTCATCGAGACCATCGGCCTCTACGAATCCATTCGCGACTACCAGGACGCCACCAACCCGGACTGGGTCGCCTGGTACGATCATGCTCTCGGCGGCCTCTGGGAACACGTGCTCCACGACGACGGACTGCTGGTGGCCCTGCGGGGCGACCTGCGTCCCGGCTTCGAGGTGGTCGACCTCTCGGATCCCGGAAATCCGGTGGGACTCGCCGACGTCGATGCCAATCTCTTCGAGTCCGGCTGGCTCGGCGACCAGGCCCTCATCGTGTCCGGCGAGGATTTCCTCCTGGCCTATGACCTCGTCGACCCTACCGAGCCTGTGTTCGCCAGCTTCCGGGTGCTCGGCCTGCACGCGCAGTCTCGATGGTTCAGCGAGTGGAATTCGCGTCTCTACATCATCGACCACGACGCCACCCTGCGCGTGTTCGACATCACCACTCCGTTGCAGCCCGTCGATCTCGGCACCGTCTCTCTGGCCGGCGACCGTATCGACGCCATGGTCGCCGGCGACGGCGTCCTCTACGCCCTCGTCGCCGGCGGAGGCGCCCTCGACCTCGTGACCTACGACCTCACCGATCCCCTCGACCCGCGCGAGACGAGCCGGACAAACCACACCGCGGCCGCGGGCGCGGTGGGATTGCAGCTCTGCGCCGCCGACGAACTGCTGCTCGCCGGCAGCAGCGATGCCCTGATCCGCGCCTACGACGTGTCCGACCCGACGCGCCTCGTGGAAGGCTACGAGTTGCCGCTGGTCGCCGAACATCTCGACGTCAGCGACAACCGGGTCTTCGTGATGACCGGGCAAGACGTCCGGATCTTCCCCCGCACCGCCGCCGCCGAGCAACCCGGCGCCCCGGTGGTGCGCTCGCGCCTGCCGCGGCTGCAGACCATTGACGGCGACGGCCCAGTCCAGATCGGTCAGCTCCATGGCGACCGCAACCTGATCGTTCCCATCGATGCCAGCAATCCGCGCCATCCCAAGGTCGGCGCGCCCTTCGACACCGGTCTGCGAGGCGCCTTCTACTACGCCGACGACATCGGTCTGATGGTCACCCTCAACGGCTCGTTTCAGCTCGTGGATCTTTCCGTTCCCCTGGAGCCCGACTGGCTGGGCAGCGTTGATCTACCACGGGTCTATTTCTTCCGGGCGGCGCTCACCGGCGAGGTGGCCGTGCTCGAGACCGGCTCCATCGACGTCGAGCTGCGGTTCTACGATCTGACCGACCCCATGGAGCCGCACTTTCGCACCAAGGTCTACGACTACGGACTGCAGGACATCGAGGGCGACATCATGGTGTGCTCGCGATCCGATCGCATCCGCATCTACGACGTGAGCGACCTGGACGATCCTCGCTTCGTACGTCAGGTGTTCTTCGACGATGCCGTGCAAGAGGTCCATCTTCACCAGTACCATGCCTACGTACTGGTGCGGGACCTCTCCGGCGCCAGGCGGATCCACTCCGTGCGTCTCACGGATCCGGCATATCCGGTGGTCCTGGGCTCCGTCGAATTGAATCACAACGCCGGCGAACTGGACGCCCACGACGGCCGCCTCTACACCTACGGCTATCACATCTGCCAGATCATCGACGTGGCCGACCCGGAGCACCTGGAGATCGTGGCGGAGTTCCCGGCCTACGGCCACACCGGGCCCGGGCTGGCCTTCAATGGCGACGTGACCACCGTCGGCGGCTGGCTCGTCTCCATGCGGGACGACGGTCTCTCGGTGTCGGCGGCGCCAGATCAGATCCCCACCGTTGCGAGCCGCCTCGAACCGGCCTATCCCAACCCGCTGAACCCGAGCACGAACATCGCCTTCACGGTGGGCAGCGCCCAGGAGTTGACCCTCGCCGTGCATGACGTTCGCGGTCGCCTCGTGGCCCATCTGGCCACCGGCAGGTTCGAGGCGGGTCGTCACACCGTGCGCTGGAACGGCGAGGACAGCACCGGACTCCCGGTCGCCAGCGGTGTCTATCTCGTGCGGCTGCACGGCAAGGGGCTGGACGCCAGCGGAACGGTGACCGTCGTCAAGTAGCGGCTGCCGGTTTGACCGGAGTCGTGGAGAACCGGTACAATGATGTTGGCCGGGCGGGCGCAACTTGCTCGCCCGGCCAAATTTTGGCATCGACCGGACAGAGTGCATGATCACCCGTGGCTACATCGCCGTTGTTATCCTCGCCTGCGCTCTGACGGCCGCGGTCCCGTCCGCGTGGACCGCCGTGCCGGACGGCGAGGGCGTGACCATTCTGGGCGCCGGGTTCACCGGGCGACCCTTCGCCCTCGATGGCGACGTCGTCCTCGAAACCAACGGAATCTGGAACTGTTTGCGCGACCATGGCGCGCCGGACGATCCGGGCTGGGTCGGCTGGCACCACGGCGGCGCCGCCGGAGCGGTCTGGCGCGACGTTCTGTGGGAAGACGGCCTCGCCGCGGTTCTACGCGTCGAGTTCAGCGCGGGCGTCCAGTTCGTGGACTTCAGCGTTCCGTCAGCCCCGGTCACCGTGGGCACCCTCACCGGCACCACCTACGCCTCGGGTCTCCTCCACCAACGATTGCTCTACCTGACCCAGGAACAGCTGATCATCGTCTACGACGTCGCCAATCCTGCCAGTCCGGCGTTCCGCTACGCCACCACCCTGCCAGCCCACACACCGCCGCGTCCTATCTGCGCCACCGGCGACCTGGTCTACTTCGTCGAGACCGGCTCCCGTATCCGCACCCTCGACGCCAGCGACCAGTTCTTCATCCAGGACCTCGGTTCCTTCGAGGTGGCGGCAGACCGCATCGACGGGCTCGCCGCCGCACCGGGCGCGCTCTACGCCCTGGTAGCCACCGAGACCGTGCCGGGAGTCGACCGCATCGAACTGATCAGCTACGACCTCGCCATACCGTCGGCCCCCGTGGAGACCGACCGGAAGATCCTGGCCGCCGGTCCGGGAGCCCGCGGACTCCAGGTCCGGCGGCGCGACCAGTTGCTGATGGCGTCCGAGAACCAGGGCACGACGCACGCCTTCGACGTCTCGGTGCCCACGCTGCCGGCGCCAGGATTCACGCTGCCGGTCGCCGCCGCCGACCTGGTGATCACCGACAGCCGCATCATCACCCGCGGCGGCGAGGAACTCCGCGTCCACGAGCGCACGCCCGCCGGCGGGACGCCGGCCCTCCTGTCCGTCCGCCACGAGTTGCCGCGCCTACGCCACGTCTCCGGCTGCGGACCTCTGCTGCTGGCCCAGCCCGAGAAGGACTACTCGCTCCTGATCCCCGTCGACGCCACCGACCCGACCCGACCTCATCTCGGCGCCGAGTTCGAGACCGGCCTCGACGGCGAGTTCGTGCACCACGGCGATGTGGCGGTGATGATCGACGGCGACGATATCCAGGTCATCGACGTGAGCGATCCCGGTGCGCCTCGCCTCTGCGGGCCATTGCGTCTCACCAGCCGGGTCAGCGGTCTGAGCGCCGTTCTCGCCGAGGGTATCCTGGCGCTGGAGGCCGACGCCGCCAACGCCGTCGATCTGGTCGACCTCGGGGACCTCGACCACCCCATCCAGGCCGGCCGGATCGAGGACGCCGGCTACCCCTTCGCCGTCAGCCACAACACGCTCCTGACCCTCTCCGATCAGGTGGTCACGATCCACGACGTCCGCGATCCGACCCATCCCGTCGACCTCGGCCCGCTCGACCTGGACGGAACACCCGTGGCCGCGACCATTGCCGGCCAGCGTGCCTACTGCCTCACCGCCCCGGCCACCGGCTATCTGCTTCAGACCCTGGACATTTCCAACCCGGCCTCCGTCCAGGTGATCGCCACCCGGGCGCTCGATTCCGCAGGATCACTCTCGGTCCACGGTCAACGCCTCTACGTCGCCGGAACCGCCCGCGTCCAGGTCATCGACATCAGCCAGCCCGGCCCGCCGGCGGTGGTCGCCTGGTTCGAGCCCACCTTCTCCGCCACCCGGCTCCTCGGCACCGTGGGAGACCTCATCGTCACCGGCACTCACCTCTCCGTTTCTCGCGACGAAACCTGGCGACCGACGGCGGTCTCCACACCTGCGGCGCCCCCGACCAGCCGCCTCGTCTCGGCTCATCCCAATCCCTTCAATCCCCGCACGGTCGTGGCTTTCCACCTCGCCCACCGCGCCCACACCACGATCACCGTCCACGATCTCCGCGGCCGTCGCGTCGCCACCCTCGCCTCGCGCTCCTTTTCCGCCGGAACTCACGAACTCGCCTGGACCGCGACCGACCAGGCCAACCGCCCCCTTCCCTCCGGCACGTATCTCATCCACCTCACGACCCCCACGGCGACCTCGTCTCTCACGACCACCCTCGTCAAGTAACCCCTTCATTCGCGGCCTGAATCGCGGGAATAGGCGGGACGGTCATTCGGTCCGGCCCTGGTATTCATGCGCAGCATAGCGAAGGCCCTGCCCACTCGGTGGGCAGGGCCGCAGCGATACCAGGTCCGGACCGAATGACCGTCCCGCCTAACCTCTCATAGCCCGCGCAAGCGAACCCCAGGTCGGCGAGGTGCCGTAAAGCAGGATCCCGGCCCGGAACAGCCGCCCGGCGGTCCGGGACGCCCACCAGATGGTCAGCACGAGCAACACCCAGGACAGCACGACCTGCCAGAGCGGCGGGTTACTCACGCTGATGCGCATGAACATGAGGATGGGCGAGAAGAGCGGGATGAGCGAGAGCACCGTGGCCAGCGGCTGATCGGGCGTCTTGATGATCAGCATCATGAGCATGATGGGAAGAACCATGCCCATGGTCAGGGTGCCCGAGAACTGCTGGGCGTCCTGGACCGAATTGCACATGGCGCCGATCCCTGCGTACAGGCTGGCGTACACGAAATAGCCCAGCAGGAAGAAGACCAGGAAGTTGAACCAGAACCAGGGGCCGAACACCGAGAGATCGATCTGGCTGCCGGCCACGGCGACGCCCTGCCCCGCGGCCACGACGCCCGCCAGGGTCCAGACCGCCACCTGCGTGAGCGCGGCCAGGCCGATGCCCAGCACCTTGCCCATCATCAATTCCTCGGGCCGCAGGCTGGCCAGGAGCACCTCCACCATGCGGCTGCTCTTCTCCTCGATCACCACGGTCAGGTTCTGCTGACCGTACACGAGCACCATGAAGTAGATGATCATCACCATCATGATGCCGCCGATGATGCCCACCTCCCCGCTCTGCTCGGAGTCGGATTCCTCCGTGAGGTGGCGCGACTCCCACGAACTCCGCGCCATCAACTCCGACTGGATGGCGGGGTCGAGGTCGTGGCGACGAAACCGTTCCGCACGCAGGATCCGATTGAGCGCCGGCTCCAGCGAATCCTCTCGCAGCACGATGGCGCTGGCGGCCGTGTTGTAGAACGTCAACTCGGGCCGGTCGTAGTAGTCGGCCGGGATCACCAGGCCGGCATCCGCCCCCTCGCCCAGGACCAGCGACTTGAGTTCCTCCAGGCACCCGTCGACATCGCTGCCGCAGTCCAGGGCTTCGAGTGTGACGTGCTCCTCGTCCAAGTCCACCAGCATCGCACGCAATTGATCCAGCACCTCGCCCGAGTGGTCGATGACCGCCACGGTCCGGTCCTGGTCGCCGGCCACGTCGGCCAGCAGCGTGGGGCCCAGGATCATGGCGCCCATGAGCACCGGTCCGATCAGGGTGCCGATGAGGAACGCCTTGCTCTTGACCCGTTCCAGGTACTCCTTGCGAACGACGATCATCACCTTGTTCATGACGGGCTCCCTTCGCCACTGACATCGGCGCGCCGGCGGCGAACGGCGGTCAGGAAGATCTCGCTGAGGGTGGGGCGATTGGCCGAGAAGAACGACAGTTCGCCGGCGGCCGTCAGGGGCGCCAGGAGCGCCTGGGGATCCTGATCCGGGGCCAGTTCCAGCCGCCAGGTACGCTCGTCGAGCCGACGGTCCAGCACGCCCGGCAGATCGGCAGGCGGTTCCTTGCCGTCACGGTAGGCCACCCGCACCACCCGGAATGGGAACGCAGCCCGGACCGAATCGAGCGGGCCGTCGAGGATCTTGACGCCCCCTTCGATGAGGCAGACCGCATCGCAGAGGCGCTCGGCCTCGGCCAGCATGTGGGTGGAGAAGAGGATCGTCGTGCCCTTGGCCTTCTCCTCGAGGATCAGGTCCCGCATCAGTTCGATGTTGAGCGGATCGAGACCCGAGAAGACCTCGTCGAGAATCACGAGATCCGGCTCGAAGATGAACGTGGCGGCGACCTGCAACTTCTGCTGCATGCCCTTGGAGAGATTGTCGACCTTGCGTTTGACGTACTCGGACAGCCCCAGCCGCTCGAGCCACTGCTCGGCGCGGAGCAAGGCCTCCCGGCGCGGCACTTCCTTGAGCTGAGCCAGGTAGGCGAGCTGATCCTGGCAGGTCATCTTGCGGTAGAGACCGCGCTCCTCCGGCAGGTAGCCGATGCGGTCGCGCAAGCGGCGCTCGAGAGGTAGGCCGCCCAGGGTCATCGTCCCCGCGTCGGGCAGGATGATGTCCATGAGGCAACGGATCGTGGTGGTCTTGCCGGCGCCGTTGGGACCGAGGAAGCCGTAGATGCTCCCACGCGGAATGCTGAGCGAGACGTCGTTGACGGCCAGCTTCGTGCCGTAGCGTTTGGCGAGGCCGTTCACTTCCAGCAACGGCTCACCGATTGGAGGCAGCTTCAGTTCGGCAGGGGTCATGGTAGCTCTTTCTTCCTTCCGACGGAGTCGGGGGTCCGTTGAGGAAGCGGCACGGTCGCGATTGGATGGTCACAGTAAGCGACGAGCAGGTCACCGGCCAGCGGTATCCCGCGCGGCTGCGGTGACGGAGAGCGTACGGGAGGTGCGGGCGGGTGGTTTCATGAAGGACGCCCGGACCGCGTCGCGATCCGGGCGTCGATACAACCTGCGATCCATCCGCGCGTCGGGTGTCACCACGAGATCCTCAGGATGAATCAAAGACGTCCATCGGCTCGGCGGTGCGGACCGCGACAGTAGACAGTCGCAGGTTAATGTCGTGTGGGTTGCATCCAGGATGCTCCCCAGTGGAATGTATGATGCCAAAGAAAAATCACGGAATCGTCACGGTCAGATTCTTTTTACAGGATCAATGTAGTTTTTAATGTTAAATACGATATCTTCCGCACGAATGTGTCCCGATTCGGTGAGAATACAAAGCTTGGCTTGAATTGTAGTTACGTGTTAAAATTGCAGTTAGCCAAGAGTATCACGGGCCGTATCCTTGATCGTGTGGCTGACTCTCATGGAAGTCGAGACTCAGAATGACAACCCCGGACTCACCTAGCAAACGCCTTCTCATCATCGAGGATGATCAGGAGCTCATCGACCTCCTGACCATGCATCTACAGAGCGAAGGGTTTCAGGTCACCGCCGCTGCGGACGGCGAAGCCGGACTGCATGCCTTCCATGACGGCACCTACGCGCTGGTGATCCTGGACTGGATGCTGCCCAGCATGTCGGGCCTCGACGTGCTGCGGGAGATCCGCAACCAGGACAGCCGCACCCCCGTGCTCATGCTCACTGCCCGCAGCGAGGAGGCCGACAAGGTGCTCGGCCTCGAACTCGGCTGCGACGACTACATGACCAAGCCCTTCTCAGTCCGCGAACTCGCCGCCCGTATCAAGGTTCTCCGGCGCCGTATCGAGCGCGCCGAAGAACTCGCCCGTATCGCAGCCGGCGATCAGATTCTCGACCTCGGCCCCCTGAAGATCGATCACGGCAAGCGCAAGGTCGAGGTCCGCGGTGAATCGGTGCAGCTGACCGTGAAGGAGTACGACCTCCTGCACACCCTGGCCGCTCGTCCCGGCCGCACGTTCAGCCGTCGCCAGCTCCTGGATCTGGTCTGGGATCAGAATTCCGACATCTACGAACACACGGTGAACAGTCACATCAATCGCCTACGCAACAAGATCGAAGAGAACCCCAACCGGCCGCGCATGATCCTGACGGTCTGGGGAATCGGCTATCGATTCACCGAGGAATTCCTCTAGATCGCGTTCGCCCCGCGTCGAAGGACGACGATGACCTGGTCGCGCCTCACCACCACCCTGCACATGCGGGTCACGGGCCTGTTTCTCGGCTTGCTCGTGCTCGTCGGCGGATTGTACTACGTGTGGATGGATCGCATGGTCTTCGCGCCGCCCGCCCAGGACGCGGCCGAGGAGTACTGGTACGCCGAACTGGCCGACGCGGAGATCGACAGCATCGCGGGCCTGGCCGCGGGCCTGGATCAATCCGATCTCGCCGATCTGGCCCGCCGGTATGGTGACGGCATCGCCGGCTTCGACGCCGAAATCGTCTTCTTCGACGCGGATGGCCGGGCCCTGGCCGCCAGCGATCCCGACAGCCTCCTCGCAGCCGTCGGTACGGTGGAGGCGCCGCTACTCGTGGACATGGCCGCGCCCGACTGGCCCTTCGACGAGGTCTATCCCGACCCCACCAACATCGACGCTTACGTGAACCGCATCTTCTACGTGGCCGCGGTCACCGATGCCAGCGGCGAGGCGACCGCCTACCTGGCCGGAAGCTGGCGCCCGATCATCTTCAGCGAGGCCGACGTGGCCCTCGATCCGCGCAAGCTCTGGCTGCAGGCCGTCATGGTCGGTCTGCTGGCCAGCTTCGCCGTGGGCTGGGTGCTCATGACCTGGCTGACCCGCCGCATCCAGTCGCTCTCCGGGGCAGTGGCGGATTACGCCGCGGGCGACCTCACCCGGCGAGTCGAGGCCGCCAGCAACGACGAGATCGGCCAGCTCGGCCGCAGCTTCAACACCATGGCCGCCCAGCTCGAGACGGTCATCGACGACCTGAGCAACAAGGAACTGTTCCAGCGCCAGCTCATCGCCAACATCTCCCACGACCTGCGCACCCCCCTGGCCAGCCTGCGCGGCTACATCGAGACCTTGATCCTGCGCGGCGACGACATGGACCGCAACGAGTACCGGCGCTATCTCGGCATCGTCACCGACAATCTGCTGCACCTCGACCGGCTGGTGGATCACCTGCTGCAGCTTTCGCGACTCGACTCGGGACAGGCGCGCTTCCAGCACGAGGATTTCCCGCTCGCCGAGCTGGCCGAGGGTGTCCTGGCCCGCTGCACCGCCCCCGCCGAGGCCAAGAGCATCACCATCGATTGCGACTGCCCGGACGATCTGCCCATGATCCACGCCGACCCGCTGCAGATCGCCCAGGTCATGCAGAATCTCATCGAGAACGGCATCAAGTTCGGGCGCGAAGGCGGCGAGGTCCTCGTGATCGCCCGCGACCGCGGCGACGGAACCGTGGAGATCGCCGTGCGCGACGACGGCCCCGGCATCGCTCTCGAGGATCAGCCCCACATCTTCGAGCGCTTCTTCGTGGGCGACCGCAGCCGCAGCCAGAAGGGGCAGAGCAGCGGTCTCGGTCTGGCCATCAGCGCCAAGATCATCCAGGGCCACGGCAGTGAACTCACCGTGGAAAGCCAGCCCGGGCACGGCGCCTGCTTCCGGTTCCGGCTCGAGGTCACCGCCGAAGAGCCCCTGGCCGATGAGGCCGAAGCCTAGCGCGGCGACGTTGTTTGTGGCTGACGCGATCCTTCTGTTATTGTAGATTCATTGGTGTCCATGGATGTTGCCGGTGACCGCTCACGTCCTGCCGGCCGACATCTCATACCCCGCCGGAGGACGCGTCATGAAGAACCTCTACCTTTGCCCCCACTGCCACTCGAACCTCAATCCCAGCGTGAAGATCGTGCTCGTGGCATCGCATCGGCAACGCAAGGGACTGATCCTGCTGAGCCCGCAGCTCGGCAACTTCCAGTTCGTCATCGACGATCACGTGGCCGAAGTGGTCAAGGCCGGCACCAAGGTGAAGTTCTCTTGCCCCGTCTGCGCGGCCGACCTCACCTCGGGCTTGAACCGGGACTTCGCCGAGATCTACCTCGACTCTCCGGACAAGAAGCCCCGGCGCATGCTCTTCAGCCGCTCCTTCGGCACCCACGCCACGTTCGTGGACAAGGGCGACGTGACCGCGACCTACGGCGAGGATGTCGAGGATTACGACCGGATCAATTTCTTCGGTTCGTAGGGGTCGGCCGCTCGTAGGTTCAACCGCGCCGGAGTTCCCGCACCACCGGAACCGCCCCCAAGGCTGCCAGCCCCAGCAGCAGCATGCCCTGCACCGGCTCGCCCAGTAGCAGCTTTCCACTCCCGAACAGGATGCCGTAGACCATGGTCACGCCGGCGAGCCAGGTGAGCAGGATCCGGGCGCTGAAGCCGTCGCACGCCACGTCCGGGCAAACGCGGGCCACCGCTCCCCAAGCGCCGCCGGGTCGCACCCGACGATAGAACGATTCGAGCCGTTCAAGTGGTTCCGGTGCGGTCAGGAAGGTCACCGTGAGCCAGACGACGATGGTCACCGGCACCAGGATCAGGGCCTTGTGGTGGGTCTGCAGCACCAGGCCGCCCACCTCGACGGGAGTACTGAAGAGCGCGTAGTCGGCCCCCTTCTGGATGGCCGCCGTCACCTCGAATGCCACCGCCATGATCACGCTCGAAGCCAGCGCCGAGATCTCACTCCAGGCGTTGATGCGCCACCAGAACCAGCGCAGGATCAGCACCGGTCCGATGCCCGCCCCCATGGCCCAGACGAAGAGCCAGGCCTTGCTGATGGACGTCATGAAGAAGGCGACCAGCGCCGCAAGTACCATCATCATCGCCACGCACAGCTTGGCTGCGATCACGGTCTCACGCTGGCTCGCCTCGGGGCGGACGAATCGCCGGTAGACGTCGTTGACCAGGTAGCTGGCGCCCCAGTTGAGGTGCGTGTCGATGGTGGACATGAAGGCGGCGAAGAAGCTCACCAGCATCACCCCGAGCAGCCCCGGCCCCAGCACCTCTTTCATGAGCATGGGGTACGCGGCTTCCTGGTTCTGACCCTCGGCGAGGGTCGGGAAGAAGACCAGCGACGCCAGCGCGGCGAGGATCCACGGCCAGTAGCGCACGGCGTTGACGGCGATCACGTACCAGAGAGTGGCCGCCCGCGCATGACGCTCGTTCTTGGCCGCGGACATGCGCTGGATGAGATAGCCGCCGCCGTCGGCCGAGTGCGAGGCCCACCACATGATGGTGATGAAGATAAGGAACTTGACGAAGTTGCTCTCGAGACCGAAACCGCCGCCGGGGATGAGCGCGGTGGTGTCGGCGTTGACCAGGGGTGATTCGGTCAGGCGCGCCTTGAGCTCGCCGATGCCGCCGATGCGCCCCACGGCAATGACCGCCAGGGCGATGGAGCCGGCCATGGCCAGGCAGAACTGCAACACATCGGTGATGACCACGCCCCAGAAACCAGCCATGAGCGCGTAGGTCAGGGCGAAGGCCGCACCGCCGACAACCGCCCACGTCGGATCGATGCCCAGCACCGTCTCGGCCACCGTGGCCATGCCCTTGAGGACCCAGCCGAGCACGATGAAGTTGTAGATCACGGCGAAGTAGCAGGCCTTGAAACCACGGAGCGCCGCGGCCGGCTTGCCGGCATAGCGCAGTTCGATGAGCTCGTTGTCGGTAATCACATTGGCGCGCCGCCAGAATCGGCTGAACAGGAACACGGCCAGGGTCTGCGCCAAGACGTAGTGCCAGCCGAACCAGTTGTACCAGATGCCGTGGTCGCGCACGAAGCCGGTGACCGCCAGAGGCGTGTCGGCGGCGAAGGTGGTGGCCACCATGCTGGTGCCGAGGATCCACCAGGGCAAGCTTCGCCCGGCCAGAAAATATGACTCGTCGTCCCGGCTCGCCCGGCGAGAAAACGCCAACCCGAGCACCACGGTGCCGACGAGGTAGGCAGCGATGATCAACCAGTCGAGAGGGTGCAGCAGTTCCATCCGTCGATGGAACCATGACGCCCAGGTTCCGGCAAGGGGCGGTTCGGAGATCGGGTTCGTTCCCGGGATCGCTGCGGCCCCGCCCATCGGGCGGGGCCATTGCTATGCTTCGCATGAATCCCGGGAACGAACCCGATCTCCGAACCGCCCCTTGCCAGAAACCCGAGCGCCATGGCTCCAGGTCGTACGGCCCTACTTCACCAGGGCGAGCTTGGTGACCGTGGTCTCCCCGGGGGTTCGAGTCTCGGCGAAGTAGACGCCAGAGGCGGTCTGCGCGCCGTTGTCGGTGCGGCCGTCCCAGACGACGTCGTGCACGCCGGCTTCCATGACTCCCTGGACGAGGGTGCGCACCAGGGCGCCGCGCAGGTCGTAGATCCTGAGGCTCACGTCCGCCGAGCGTGGCAGATTGAGGCGGATGGTAGTGGACGGGTTGAATGGGTTCGGAAAACTCGTGACCGCGAGGCGTGCCTCGGGTGTTTCCTCCACACCAACGATTCCGCCCTGAACGCCGAATCCCTCGAGGATGTCCTCGAGGATGATCGCCCGCGCGGCAACTCCGTCGTAGCCCGCCGGCGGCATGTAGCCAGGGGCGTTGTAGAGGTACATGAAGTCGTAGGGCATCAACACGACACGGGCGTTCTCCGCGGTATTGACGTGGTAAGACCCGGCGGCGTACGGGTAAACGCCGGTGTTGCCTCCCGCATCGGTGAATTCGGCCAGTCGGATGGTCGACGCGCCCGTCTCCAGAGCGTCGAAGTTGTTGATGTGCGGGCAACCACCATAAGCGACCCAGCGATCCACGCGCGCGATCACCCCGTTGCCGGGAACCAGCGCCACGCCCGGCGCCGACTGGTTGCCGATGAGCGACCGTACGCTCATGTCAATGTACTGCACGTCGAAATAGCTGTTCACGAACGCGGCGCCCTCGGCACCTGCGTCCAGCAGACCCGTCACCAGATCGTCACCGGTCATGAAGGCAGACTTGTCCCCTTGCCCGAACCAGTTGCTCACCACCTGGATGTCCCTGGATGGATCATTCTCGAAATCACCGTTGGCCAGGAGGTTCGTCCCCAGGTAGCTGGACGTATAGAGCAGCACGTCGTAGCCCGACAGGAGGGCGCCGGTGGCGCGTCCACCGAGGCCGTTGCCGACCCCGCTGCTGGGGCCATTGGTGGCATACATGTCGTACTGCTCGCCCAGGCGGAAACCGGTCTGTGCGAGCGCGTAGAACCATTCGTTCTGGCCGCCGCGGTCGATGGCGTCCTGCCAGAAGAGGATCTTCGGTTGGTCGCCCGGGGTGGCCGTGAACAGCGTCGGCAGCGCGCGGACGATGAAGTCGTCGGGATAGTGGAGATCGTAGTGGCCGCTCGAGAACCCGGTAGTGTCGCCCGGCAGGAGTGTGATGCCGCCGAGGGAGTCCTCGGCGCGGATGTAGTAGCGGAGTTCGTCGCCGGGGAAGAAGAAGCCCTCGTCGGGCAGATCGAAATTGTAGCGCTCCCCCACCAGTCCGCCGTTGACGTTGAATGTCGAGTCGCCGTACACCCAGCCCTCGACGACGTCGCCTTGCTGCGCGAAGTTCGGCGGCAAGGTACGGACACCGTCGAACAGGGGATTGGCCCTCATCCGCACGTGCATGGTCGGCATGTCGGCGAGCACCGATCCGGTGCGGACGGCGGAGACGTCGAACCAGCACGTGTCGCCCGGGTAGTTCACCAGGTCGTCCTGCTGGGCCACGTTCTGAGCCGCGTCCAGGCGCACCGAATTGTTGGCGAGGTCGACGAGATCGAGATCGCCGGCGGCGGGGAAGCCGTCGTTGAACCAATCGATGGATCGACCGGCGATTCCCGGCCCCTCGAAGGGGTAGGCCACGATCTTGATATTGTCGTAGTACGGAGCAGGCGTGCCGTCGGTCCCGATCCAGCCCCAGACGTAGCCGTACTCGATGACCCGCAGGTCGATCTGCACGTGGGTGCGGCCGGGCCCCAGAAGGTCGGTCACGACCTCATGTTGGCTGAGGTAATTGGGCCCGCCGTACTGGACGAAGGACCGATTGCGCCAGCTCGCGTTCTCGATGTCGGCGGGATCTCCGGTGTCGATGGCGCGCACGTGCCACTGGTAGAACATGCCGGGCCACACGCTGGAAGAGCCCAACTCCTCGTGGCGGAATACGTCGAACTCGATGTAGCAGCCGTCGGCGCCGGCCGGCCACTCGACCGCGGGGCTGAGGATGTGGTTGTTGATGTAGAATTCCGGCCCCATGAGGCCGCCGGTGTTGTTGACGATGAAGCCACCGGGACCGTAGCACCAGGTGGTGCAGGTCGAACCGCCGGTGCCCGGCACCACGACGCCGTCGTCGATGAAGGCCACCTGGGCCGAAAGGTTCGACCGGCAGGGATCGACATCCTGGAGATTGGTGTAGAGCGCGGCGTAGTCCCCCACGCCGGGATCGAGGATCTGGTTCCAGGCGTAGGTGCCGTCGGGTCCGTCCTCGAAGTCCTCGGCGTCGACCACGACGCCGCCCAGTTGCACGATGATGTCGTCGATCTGGCAGGCGCCGTTGGTGTCCCACAGACCATCCTCGTCGGACCAGGCGCCGTCGGAATAGAAGCGGATGCGAAGCTGGATCTCGTCGCCGCCGGAGCCGACGTAGTCGCCGGGCTGGTAGGTGACGGCCTCACTAAAAAACACTGTCTGGATACCGTCAAATCCTTCGGGATTCCAGGGCATCCAGATTCCACCGAGGTTGTACTCGACGTAGGTGTAGTCGTAGGCCGGTTCGGTGTCGTTCTGAATGGTGGCCGCGAGTTCCACGAGGCTGGGCACGGCGGCGTCCGCGACCTGGTGCGAGAAGACGAGGCTCTGATTCCAGCCATTGCCGTAGCCAGGATCACCATCGAAGTACGCGCCGCACCACATGGACCAGTTCCCAGAGACGACGTTGAAGTCGCTCACGTGCCAGTAGGCGCTCGGGTCGTAGGTGTTATCCCGGCTGATCCAGCCGAACCAGCCCGGATTGCCGAACTGGTCCTCGAAGGTACCGTTGAACTGCGGGCCGACGCCGCCGTCGGAGACCTGGTCGGGATTGTACGGATTTCCGATGAGGTAGATGGTGTCGCCCAGCGCCTTGCCCGAGGCGATTGCCCGGCCGTGCTGGGTGCCCTGGTCGCCGTCGGTCATATGGAGCCGAGGACCATCGGCGAGCGCGTGGCCGGCCAGGCAGACGATGACCAGCAGGAATGAGACGAGAGTCGTGCGATTCATGGAATTCCCCCATCGTTGAATTCCCGGCCATCATAGCATATCGAAACGGGCGTTTCACCGGCCGTACTCCCACCGGTAGTCGGCGACCTCGCCAACATTCCCGATTTCGTAATCTCGTACGATTTCCCACGCGATACTGGAATCCACAAGTGATAATCCGCCAACCAGTTAAAAAAGCTCAGTAGAGCCTTGATCAATATCAAGACTTGCCTGTTTCAACCTTGTGCATCGCGCTCACGAAGCCGTTAAATGGTTCGCAACCTACACTCAAGGCCCCCCCGACAGGGAGACTGGAATCATGAAGCGTGCGATCCTCCTGGCCGGCCTGGTGCTCATCCTGGTCGCCCCCGCAATCGCCGTCGACAGCGACAGCCCCGCCGGCAAGTGCATGACCTGCCACAAGGAGAAGTCCCCCGGGCTCTACCAGCAGTGGTTCACCAGCAAGCACGGCTCCGCTGGCGTGACCTGCATCGAGTGCCACGGCGCCAGCAAGGGCGAGCCCGACGCTTTCACCCACGAGGGCGCGCTCATCGCCACCCTGGTGACGCCCAAGGACTGCGGCGGCTGTCACGAGAAGGAATCCGAGCAAGTGCAGGCCAGCTACCACGCTCACGCAGGTGAGATCCTCGACTCCAACGACGCCTACCTCGCCCACGCCGCCGGTGGCCACCCGGTCGCCATCGCCGGCTGCGAGAGCTGCCACGGCTCCAAGGTCATCATCGACCCCGACAGCCCCAACAAGCTGTCTCGCCTGAGCTGGCCCAACAGCGGCATCGGTCGGTTGAATCCTGACGGCAGCAAAGGCTCCTGCACGGCTTGCCACACGCGGCACGCCTTCGACGTGGCCCAGGCCCGCAAGCCCGAGGCCTGCTCCAAGTGCCACCTCGGCCCGGACCATCCGCAGAAGGAAGTCTACGAGGAGAGCAAGCACGGCAACGCCTACTACACGAACATCGACAAGATGAACCTGGACAGTGACCGCTGGGTCGTAGGCATCGACTACTACGAGGCCCCCACCTGCGCCACCTGCCACATGTCCGCCACCAGCACCCAGCCGGTGACCCACGAGGTCGGCGAGCGCATCAGCTGGACCCTGCGGCCGCCCGTGTCCAAGACCAAGGACAACTGGGAAGTGAAACGCGCGAACATGCAGGACGTCTGCCGCGCCTGCCACAGTCAGACGTTCATCGACGGCCACTACGCGCAGTTCGACGGCGTGGTCAACATGTACAACGAGAAGTTCGCCAAGCCGGCCGGCGCGCTGCACAAGATCGCCAAGGAGAAGAAGCTGGGCGACGGCACGGCCAACTTCTCCAACAAGTACGAGTGGATCTACTGGGAGATCTGGCACCACGAGGGTCGTCGCGCGCGCCACGGCGCCGCCATGATGGGCCCCGACTACACCTGGTGGCACGGCATGTACGAGGTGGCCCAGCACTTCTACTTCAAGTACATCCCCGAGCTGCGCAAATTCCACGACCCGGATCTGGACAAGGCCATCGACGAGATCATGGCTGACCCGTTCCACAACTGGTTGAGCCGGCCCACGGCGGACATCAAGGCCGACATCAATTCGGGCAAGATGGCCGAGATGTTCGCGGACTATTACGACGGTCCGCTGGGCCAGTAACAAACCAGGAGGAGCGACCATGATCCGGCGCTTCCGATCCTTCCTGAGGGGCCTGTCGACCACCAAGACAGGCGCCCTCGGGGTGGCACTGACCACCGCGTCCTTCCTGCTCTTGATCTTCATGCTGCTGCTCGATGCGGCGGGCGTGACGGGCAACAGCTACGCAGGGCTGGTCACCTTCCTCATGCTGCCGGGGCTCTTCATCCTCGGCCTGATCCTGATCCCGGTGGGCTGGGCGCAGCTCAAGCACCGCACCGGCCTGTCCGGCGACGAGTTGTTGACCACGCACTTCCCCGACGAACTCGTCGAGCGCAAAACCTTCGGGTCGGGCCTGGCCGTGACCATCGC
>PIVY01000199.1 GCA_003353795.1 bacterium | reverse complement strand
AAGATCGTGCTGCCGGGCAACCTGCTCGACAGCGACCGCATGAACGTCTACCGCCTGGTGGTACAGACGCCGGACGGCGAGATGCTGAGCAAGCGCCTGCCCCTGCAGGCCTACCTCCAGATCGTGGCGGCCACCAACTTCAAGCAGCGCATCCGCAAGACCATGGAATACTACCACGCCGACCGGCTGAACTACGCCGTGACCGGGACACCCAACCGGCTGGAATACGATCAGGGATTCTTCGTCAAGAACGGCGACGGCGCGGCCGACGTGAAGCCCATCGCCCACCTCTACAAGACCCAGGTCTACGCCATGGCGCGGCACCTCGGCCTGCCCGACCCGGTGTGCAGTTCGACGCCGACGACGGATACCTACAGCCTCGAGCAGGGCCAGGACGAGTTCTACTTCGTGCTCCCCTACGCCGAGATGGACCTCCTGCTCTGGGCCAAGAATCACGGTGTCGAGCCCTCCGAGGCGGCTCCGGTGCTGGATCTGACGCCGGAGCAGGTCGAACGAGTCTTCCGCGATATCGACCGCAAGCGAGCCACCACGAGGCCGCTGCACCTGTCACCGCAACTGATCAAGGGCGTGGCCGAGATCGAGAAAGCGTGAGGATTTCGCGAAACACTTGAAAGACCGTGGGATATTGCCTTTAATTGAAATCGGTCATGTCAAGATCGGCACCAGGAACCTCCCGCGCATGAGGAGACGGCCGTCATGAAAGTCAATACGAGAGTACGCTATGGACTGCGCGCCATCCTGCGCATCGCCGAGGGCTACGGAGGCCCGCCTGTTTCCATCTCGACCATCTCCGAGGAGCAGGGGATCAGTGGCAAGTACCTCGAGCAGGTGATCAGTCCGTTGCGACGGTCGGGTCTCGTGGTGAGCCAGAAAGGCGTCAAGGGCGGCTACGTCCTGGCCAGCGACCCCGGCGACATCACGCTCTGGCACGTGATCCAGGCCCTCGACAACCACCCGCACCTGGTGGAATGCGTGGACGACCCGGCCACCTGCTCGCGAGTCGATGGCTGCGTGGCCCACAGCGTCTGGAAACTGCTCGACGCGCGGATGCAGGAATTCTGGCGGAGCTTCACCCTCGGTGAACTCCTGGCTGCGGCCGCCGACGGTCACGAATCGCCCATCTCCCTCGAGGCCTGACCCGTTCTTCGGGGAGCGATGCCGACCGGTGTCGCTCCCGCCCCGCACCGTTTTTCCGCTCAACCCCATCCCCGACCCGACCGACCATGAATCTGGGCTCTACAGGCCTCCAGGTGCGGTTTTCTCGCACCGGCCGTCCGGCTTGACCGGAATCGATCGCAAGTCCATCGGTCGGTTTGACTTCACTGGTGCCTTGACCCATTTTCGGGGCGCAACGGCCGGAACCGACCTCGTCCCACCGATGAAAGGTCTCGTCATGGATTTCGCGGGCAACCTGCGGCGCAACGCGGCCGCGCTGGGCAAGACCATCGTGTTGCCCGAGGCGTGGGACGACCGCATGCTGCAGGCGGCGACCGTCATCCGGGACCAGGGCATCGCCCGGGTGGTCTTGCTGGGCGATCCGGCCACCATCTCCGCTCGCTGCAGCGGACTGGGCCTGGATCCCGCCGGGCTGGACCTCGTCGACCCGGTCGCCGACGCGGAATTCGGCAGCTATTCCGATGAGTACCACGCCATGCGCGAGGCCAAGGGAATGACTGCGGAGCTGGCCCGCGAGACCATGCAGAACCCCCTCTTCTTCGGCGCCATGATGGTGCATCACGGCCGGGCCGACGGCATGGTCGCCGGCGCCGCCAATGCCACGGGCGACGTGCTGCGCGCCGCCTTCCAGATCGTCGGTATGGCGCCCGATACGAGCATCGTCTCCAGCTGCTTCGTGATGGTGCGCGAGGACTGGCAGTGCGGGGAGAACGGCATGGTGGTCTTCGGCGACTGCGCCGTGAACCCCCAGCCCAACAGCGAGCAGCTCGCCGAGATCGCCGTGGCCACCGCCCGCACCGCCCGCGCCCTTTGCGGATTCGAGCCCAAGGTCGCCATGCTCAGCTACAGCACCATGGGCAGCGGCAGCGGTCAGGACGTGGACAAGGTCGAGGCGGCCCTGGCCATCGTGCAGGGCCGCAATCCCGACCTGGCCGTGGACGGCCCCCTGCAGGTGGACGCGGCCCTGATCCCCGAAATAGGCCGCAGCAAGGCGCCCGACAGCCCGGTTGCCGGCCGCGCCAACGTGCTCGTGTTCCCGGATCTCGACGCCGGCAACATCGGATACAAGCTGGTGCAGCGCCTGGCCTCAGCCGAGGCGGTGGGCCCGGTGATGCAGGGCCTGGCCAAGGCCGTCAACGACCTCAGCCGCGGCTGCAGCGTGGACGACATCGTCAACGTGGCGGCCATCACGGCCCTGCAGTCCCAGGACTGAAAGGACGCTTCCGGTGCAGAACGTCCTGGTCATCAACTGCGGCAGTAGTTCGCTGAAGTACCAGCTTCTGAACATGGAAGCGGAGCAGGTCCTGGCCAAGGGCCTGGTCGAACGCATCGGCATGCAGGTGGGTCGGCATCACTACAGTCGTCCCGGGTCGGACAAGCTCTCCGAGGAATTGCCGGTTCCCGATCACGCGCGGGCCATCGAGTTGCTCCTGGCCGCCCTGGTGAGCCCGGATCACGGCGTGATCGAGTCCATGAAGGACATTGCAGCGGTGGGCCATCGCGTGGTCCACGCCGGCGAAAAGTACTCTTCTTCGGTGTTGATCGACCCGGACGTCGTGGCCGCCCTCGAGGAGTGCATCCCCCTGGCGCCCCTGCACAACCCGCCCAACATCGTGGGCATCAAAGCCGCGCAATCGGCGCTACCGGACGCGCCCATGGTGGGGGTCTTCGACACCGCCTTCCACCAGACCATGAACGACTGGGCCTACGTCTACCCATTGCCCCACCAGTACTACAGCGAGTTCGGCGTGCGCCGCTACGGCTTCCACGGCACCAGCCACCGGTACGTCACCATCCGCGCCGCCGAGATGCTGGACCGCGCTCCCAACACCTGCAACTTCATCACCTGCCATCTTGGCAACGGCGCCTCGGTGTGCGCGGTGCGCAACGGCCGGTCCATCGACACCAGCATGGGATTCACGCCGCTCGAGGGTCTGGTCATGGGCACCCGCTGCGGGGACATCGACCCGGCCATCGTGGGATTCCTGAGCAAGAAGCTGGGCGTGACCCTGGACGAGATCGACCGCATCCTCAACAAGGAGAGCGGCATCTACGGGATCAGCGGCATCAGCAGCGATCTGCGCGACGTGGAACGAGAGTACGCCGCCGGCAACGAGCGGGCGCGACTGGCTCTCGAGGTCTACTGCTACCACATCCGCAAGTACATCGGCGCCTACGCCGTGGCGCTGGGCCACGTGGACGCCATCGTGTTCACCGCGGGTGTGGGTGAGAACGGATCGATGATCCGCGAGTGGGCCTGCCGCGGCCTGGAGATCATCGGCGCTGAACTCGACCCCTTCGAGAACGGCGTCCGGCACGACGAGGCGATCATCAGCAAGCCGGCGTCACGGACGAAGATCATGGTCGTGCCCACCAACGAAGAACTCATGATCGCGCGCGACACGCGCGACCTGATTCTCCAGCGCAAACACGACCACGTCTGATTTCGGCATCAAGCCTGAGCCTGCAACCCCGACAGGCTCGTGAACTGCAACGTCCCCCGCATCACCACGGCTCCGGATCCGGCCAACGTCACCCGGTGGATCTGGTCGTCCAGCATGCGCACCGTCGCTTCAGCCCGGGTGGGTCGTCCCAGGGAATGACCGTGCTCGGTGATCACACGGACCTCTTCGGCGAGCGGCACCAGGTCGTGCTTGACGGCATACGCCGCCACGGCCGCGATGCAGGTGCCACTGGCCACGTCCTCGGCACGACGATCACCGGGGTGCAGGAACCGGCAGTGGAAATCGGCAGATTCGCTGTGGGTCTCCGGACACATCAGGACGAGGCCGGCCGCGCCGCGCTCGTCCAGCAGCACCTGGATGCGGTCGAGGCCCCGTAGACTGCCGCGCATGACGGCGCGGTCGGCCACCGGCACGATGAGTTGATCGAATCCGCACGACACGCGCTGCGGCCCGAAGTCGCCCACGCGCAACAGTTCCGACGGGACATCGAGAGCCCCGGCCACCTCGTCCACGGACACCGGTTCGCCGAAGCGCGGATTGGGCATCTCGAATTCCACGCGGACCGGTCCGCCGGGCGCTCCGGAGAGACAGACCTCGAGTACCCCGGCCAGGGTTTCCACGTGGAGCAGGCGGCCCTCTGCCATGGGCCGGAAGATGCCGCGGTCCACCATGCTGACCAGCGACGCCAGCAGGACGTGCCCGCTGAGGGTGTCCTCGTTGCGATCGATGAAGAAGCGCAGGCGCACATCGGCGCCGCGGTCGTCCGGGGGCAGGACGAAGCCCACCTCCAGGCCGAGCTCCTCGGAGATCCGGACCATGTCCTCCTCGTCGAGGCCCGCAGCGTTGGGAATGATCGCCGCCGGGTTGCCGGCGAATGGCTGGTCGGCGAAAGCATCGACGATGTGAAGCGGAATGACGGCCATGGGTAGCTCCCTTCCGGGGCGGCGCGCGGTTGCCACGGCTACCCCCCCGGGCATCCTAGCCGATAAACCGCCGATTCTAAAGGTCCATCGTCCGGCGGGCCTCAGTCGCCTGCCCGCCAGCGCACCTTGCCATCGACCACGGTGAGCCGGGCCTCGAGGTCCAGGAGCGCGCCGGGATCCGCCACGGTGGGGTCGCCCGAGAGCACCGTCACATCGGCCAGACGCCCCGGAGCCAGGATTCCCGTCTCCTCCTCCAGGAACGCAGCATAGGCCGATCCAAGTGTGTACAGACGCAGAGCCGTACGACCGTCGAGGCACTCGCCGGGCAGCCAGCCGCCGGGAGGTGTCCCGTCGGCGTGCATGCGGGTGCGGGCGGCGTAGAGGCCGGCCATGGGATTGACGGCCTCGACGGGAAAGTCGGTGCCGAAGCAGATTGCCGCGCCGGTGTCCAGGAGGGTGCGCCAGGCGTAGGCGCCGGCGATCCGGTCAGGCCCCATGCGATCCGGCACCCAGTCCATGTCGCTGGTGCAGTGGACCGGTTGCATGGCGGCGATCACGCCTTGTGAGGCGAAGCGTGGCAGGTCGGCGGGCGCCACTATCTGAGCGTGCTCCACGCGCCAGCGCGCGTCGATGTCGTCGGTGCGGCCGAGGACTTCGTCGAAGAGGTCGAGGATCAGCCGGTTGGCGCCGTCGCCGATGGCGTGGGCGCCCACCTGCCAGCCGTCGTCGTGGGCGCGGATACACACCTCGCGCAGGTGGTCGGTGGGCGTGACCTGCAGTCCGTGATTGCCCGACTCGTCGGCGTAGTCGTCCAGCAACAGGGCCCCGCGGCTGCCCAGGGCACCGTCGGTGTAGAGCTTGATGCCGCGTATCTGGAGCATGAGATCCTTGGCCACGAATGGGCCGGCGGCGAATCCGTTGGCCAGGGTCTTCTCCTCGTCGGTGAGGAACACGTGGAGCCGGAGATCGAGGCCGCCGCTACTGGCCAGCTCCCGGTAGTGCATCACGCGCGGCCATTTCACGCCCATCTCGTGCACGCCGACCAGGCCAAGGGCCAGGCAATGGTCCTGGGCCGCCCGCACCCGACGCGCGACCTCGGTCGACGACGGCTCGGGGATCACCGCGCGAACCAGGTCCACGGCATTGTCCACCAGCACGCCGGTGGGTTCGCCGGACGCGTCGCGGTGGATGGATCCACCCTCGGGATCCGGGGTCGCAGCCGTGATATCGGCCAGGCGCAGGGCCTCGCTGCTGGCCCACGCGGCATGACCGTCCACCCGCCGCAGCAGGATCGGTCGACCCGGCACGGTCTGATCCAGGAGCTGGCGGGTGGGCCAGGCGCCCCCGGTCCAGGTGTTCTGGTCCCAGCCTCGCCCCTGCAACCATCCGTCGGGGATCTCGACGGCCGCGGCATACACACGCTGCACGCAATCCGTCGCGCTGGATGTCCCCCTGAGATCGATCTCCGCCAGAGCCTTGCCGAGACCGTAGAGGTGGGCATGTCCATCCACGAGACCGGGAACGGCCACCGCACCGTCGAGGTCGACGATCTCGGTGTCTGGCCCCTTCAGCGACAGGGCTTCGGCGTCCGTGCCCACCCAGATGATCCGCGCGCCGCGGCAGGCGACGGCCGTGGGCGCAGGATCCGGCTCGGGCTCGAGCATGGTCACCACGTGACCGCCATGCAGGATGAGGTCCGCGGGCCCGGACGGCAATTCGGCCGGCAGCATGTCGGGGCCGGGAACGGCGAGCAGGACGGTCAGGGCAAACAGTACGGTCATGGTCATCCTCACGAGTCGGGTCCAGGAACCACGGCCGGGATGCCGGGTTCCTCGATCATAATCTTGGGCGGAACGTCGGCAAGGCCCTAAACTACCACCTGGCCCCGAGGCCCGGTATGCAAATTTGGTCCACATTCTCGAGGTGAGTCATGCCCCGTTCGGCCCCCGCAATCGTCACCCTCAGCCTCGTCCTGGTGACCGCGGCCGTGGCCGGTGCGCAGGTCGATTCCGAGGCCGGCGATCTGCTTCGTACCCTGCGCGAGCATCTCGTGGCGGGCCGACACGCCGAAGCGCTGGTCACGGCACGTGCGTGCAGCGAGGCCTTTCCCGGCAACGCGGCCGTCTGGTACAACCTGGCGGGTCTCGAGGACAGGGCCGGCAACCGGAAGCCGGCAGTGGCGGCGCTGCGGCAGTCGGTTCTCGTGGGCTTCGACGATTTTCGGTTCGCCGACCGGGATACCGACATGAGCGGGCTGCGGGGCGATCCGGCCTACTCGGAACTCCGGCAAGCCTGGGCCTCCGGAATGGCCGCACGGTTCAACGAGCGCCGGGTCGATCTGGACGCCGACAGCTGGTCCTCGATCGTGGAGTTCAGCGATCGCCGGGGTGGTCTGGACCCGCCGACAGCCAGCGCCCGCCTGCGGATCACCAGGGACCACCTGGACCTGGAGGTCCTGGCGGAACCGAAGCCCATGGGCACGGTGCCCCCCTGGCACGGCGGCACCGGCCTGATCATCGCGCTGATCCTGCCCGAGGATCCGGCCACCGGCGAGGGCCGCCTGTTTGCCGAGTTCGGCGTCGGCATGTCGGACGGCATACCCACCGGCGCCATTCGCATGGGATCGCACTGGCAGAGTCTCTCCGAGTTGACGCCCAAGATGCGACGCGACTCCGACAGTGGACGCCTACGCGTGACCTTCGCCATCCCGTGGTCGGTGTGCGACTCACTCCACCCCCTGGTCGACGCCGAACTCGGCCTCAACTTGACCTGGATCCGGGCCGACGACGGTAGCCGCGCCGCCATCATCGGCGACCCCGCCGCCGGGCAACCCGACCGCTCGTGGCGACGCGGAGTCCAGCTTCGGACCCGCTGGGACTCCGGCGCGGGTCCTGCGGTGAGTGGACGGATTCTCGACCGGGTGGTGCGCGACGGCACCATCGACCTCGCGCCGCTGGTTTACCTGGCCGGCGCGTCCGCCGCCGATGTTGATGCCGACCTCGTGCTCCGCGACCGCGACGGCACCCTGCGCCTGCAGGAATCCTGGGCCTTGACCGGCAACGGACCGACCCGGACCCGGTCCGGCGAACTGCCGGTCGATGCGCCGCCGGGATCGGCCCGACTGGGCGCCACGGCGGGCCAGGCCACCTGGGAAACGAACCTGGTGCTCCTGCCGGCGGAATGGGAGACCGATTCGGCCGCGCGCATCGACACGGCACCCACGCGCGAACGACCGTCGCTGCGATACCGCCTCGATGCCGTGACCCACGCCCTGGGCCACCGCCTCCCGCGCCAGGATCCGGCCGCCATCGGCGCCACGGTGAACGAACTGGAATCGCTGCTCGCCGACGTCGAATCCCGCGGAACGAGCCTGCCGGCCGGCGGCAGCTACCTGGCCGTGGCTCCCCCGACGGACGGAACCCCCGAGTTGCTCTGCAGCCTCGCCTTGCCGGACGGCTGGCAGCGCGGCGATCCGGCGCGCGCCGTCCTGTTGCTCGTGCGCGCGCCTGGCCAGGAGCAGAAGGCCGTCGTGATGGCGCCCCGGCTTGTTGCCGAGCGTGCCGGGAGTTCCGACGGCACCGTCGACCGGCCGCTCATCGTGGCCATCGCCCACCTCGGCCCCATCCACGCCGCCGACACGGCTCGCCGGGCCAGCCTGCACCTGATCGACTGGTTGCGGGAGTTCGTATCCGTGGACATGGTCCACCTCGCCGGCGTCGATCTGCTGGCAGCCACGGCCGTCGAGCTAGCCGCCGTCCGACCGGACGCGGTGGCCGCCGCGCTCCTGATCACGGGCATGAACTTCGTTCCATACCCCGGCCTTCCCCCGGGACAGATGCCGCCGCCCTGGTTCGATCTGCCGACCGGCATGCCGATGAGCTGGATCTGGTTCCCCGACGAGCTGCGGCCCGGCGATCAGGGCGCGGTCATTCGGGAAGTGTTACGGTCAAGGGGCATGATCCTGGATCCGGC
>PIVY01000939.1 GCA_003353795.1 bacterium | reverse complement strand
CCTGGTGGAGATCACCACCCGCACGATCCAAGGCCGCTACCTGCTGCGCCCCGACCGCAAGGGTCAAGTCAACGAGACCCTCGTCGGAGTCCTCGCCCGCGCCCAACGACGCACGGGACTGTCGATCATCGCCGTCTCGGCTTTGTCTACACACCTGCATATTTTAGCGTTCGCCGAGGACGCCCAACAGCTGGCCAAGTTCATGAGGTACGCCAACGGCAACCTCTCCGGCGAGATCGGCCGGTTGCACGACTGGCACGGCCCGCTCTGGCAACGCCGTTACCGGGGCATCCTGGTCAGCGACGAGGAGGAGGAGCAGATCGCCCGGCTCAAGTACGTTCTCGGTGCCGGCGTCAAGGAACTCCTGGTCGACCGCGTCCGCGACTGGCCGGGTGTGCACAGCGCCCGGGCGATCCTCGAAGATCAGCCCCTGCAAGGCTGGTGGTTCGACCGCAGCCGAGAGTATGCCGCGAGGCAGCGCCGCGAGAGACCCGGCCGCTACGAGTACG
>PIVY01000027.1 GCA_003353795.1 bacterium | reverse complement strand
CTGGGAGAGGTACTACTGGCGACGGGTGGAGACGCGGGCGTTGGCGGTTAACCGGCGGCATGAGTTGAAGTTGGCGGCGTAGGTGGAGTCAAGCATTCAGCGGTGAGAGCCGGGGCGGTCAACATTCTCCTAGGCACGTCTCGAGGTAAGAACAGGAGTCATTCGCAAAAAAGAAGAGTAAATTGACCGTAAATACTCATACGCCGGAGGCCCATCATGGCTTTTCCCGCTCGCCCCCTTCGCCGCCTCGCCCTCGCGCTGACCACTCTGGCCATCCTGAACGCCGCCCCCGCCGCTGCCTATCTCTACGTGATCCACGAAGGCCGCGACAGCGTCGGCGTCCCCGGGGACGACGACAATTTCGGTTGGGCGCTCGCCGTGGGCGACTTCGACAACGACGGCCTCGACGACCTGGCCACCGGCTCCCCCGGCAACGACACCGAGGGACCCGAGGACGGCGAGCAGCAGGGCGCCGTCATCGTCAGTCGCGGCGGTTTCTACGGCCTTGTCCGCGAGAATGCCGATCTGCTCACGCCGCCCTCCACGGGCGACCCCTTCGCGCGCTTCGGTCACGCCCTCGCGGTGGGCCGGTTCAACGACGATTCATTCGACGACCTCGCCGTGGGCGCCCCCTACCACGACATCACCGGTCTGGAGGGCGCCGGTCTGGTCTTCGTCTTCTACGGCAGCGCCACCGGCCTCGGCGCCGATCCCGTCGTGTTCGACCAGCAGGATGCCGGCGGCGCCATCGAGATCGACGACCTCTTCGGCCACGCCCTCGCGGCCGGCGACTTCGACGGTGACGGCCTCGACGACCTCGCCGTCGCGGCCATCGGCGAGAACAGCGGCCGCGGCGCCGTGTCCATCTTCTCCGGCTCGGCCGGCGGCCTCCAGACCGGTGGCCTCACCGTCACCGCCGCCGACCTGCTGTCCCCCGGTTCCAGCAACGACCGCTTCGGCTATGCGCTGGCCACCGGCAACATCCGCGATACGTTCGAGGACGACCTGATCATCGGCGTCCCGTTCTGGGACAACCTGCCTGCCGGCGCACCCGACGGCGGCCGCGTTTTCACCCTGGCCGGCGGCCCCGGCGGGCTGATCGTGACCTCCGCCGAGATCACCACCCCCGAGGACATCGGTCTGACCGGTTCCGAAGGCGCGGAGTTCGGCCGGGCGGTGGCCGCTGCGCGGTTGCAGTCGGCCGGCGGTCTCGCCGACATGGTCATCGGCGAACCAGGATACGCCACCAGCGGCCAGTCGTTCGCCGGCCGGGTGGTGGTGTCGCGCTCGGGCAGCGTCACCGTGCTCGACCAGACCGACACCGCCGACGACCAGCCGGACACGGGCGACCGGTTCGGCTGGTCCCTGACCGTGGGCGACTTCACCGGCAACGGCCAGAACGACCTGTTCGTCGGCGCCCCCTTCGACGACATGCCCGAGGATGCCGAACCCGCCGACAACGTCGTCGATGCCGGCGTCGCCCACGTGTTCATCGGCGCCGGCGCCGGGTTCCCCTTGGCCGAGGCGACCTTCCACGCCGACATGCTCAACGGTTTCTTCGAGCCAAGCGCCAATTTCGGCCACGCGCTGGCCGCCGGTCGCTTCGCCGACCACTGGAACCAGGATTTTCTGGCCGTGGGCACTCCCTTCGCCGCCTTCCACGACTTCCCCGCCGAGGAGGACAACGAATGCCGCGAAGGCCTGGTCTGCCCCCAGAACGACTGTGATCCCACGTTCGACGCCGGCGTGGTGCAGCTGGCCGCCAACGGGGTCGGAGTCTACAACCTGCGCGCCAGCAGCGCGGCCGCCCTCAACTGCCAGGGCGAACTGGTCTTCGCCGTGCGCGCCTTCGATCCCGTGCGTCCCGCCAGCACCACCAAGCTGATGTCGATGCTGGTGGCCAACGACGCGGTCGACGACCTGGAGGTGGACCTGGACTCCACGTGGGACGTGCCGCCGTATATCTCCGACTGCGTGGGCGGATCCCAGTATGGTCTCGGCGACTCCGACCTCGTGGAGTTCGAGACCCTCCTGCGCATGATGATGATGAAATCGGCCAACGAGGCTGCGTACCTCATCGCCGACATCGTCAACGGCTACCAGAATATCTACGACTCACCGTGCAACGTCGGACGCTGCGGCGTGCCCAGCACCGTGCTCGGCTTTCTCGACCGCATGAACCAGAAGGCCAGCGACATCGGCATGAGCAGCGACACCATGTTCCTCAGCCCGGCCGGCCGCGACATGACCTGGGAGGACGACAAGCACCGCGCCACGGCCTACGACATGGCGCTGCTCGGAGCCGAGGCCATGCTGCAGCCGCTCGTCCGCGACATCGTCGGCACGGAGACCTGGGAGGTCTGGCGCACCCAGATCTATCAGGACGGCGGCGCCAACTGGAACGAGTGGATGGATTTCGGCTGGTTGACCGACGCCAAGGGCTACGACCCCGAGGATCGGGTCATCGGGATCAAGTCCGGCGGCACCAAGTACGGCGGCAAGTGCGGCATCTGGGCGGGGCAGGAGCTCATGGAATTCGCACCGGCCATCGCCACGGTCTACGGGGCGACCAGCCGCTCCTGGTCCCACAAGAAGGGGGTCGCCCAGGTCTCCTTCGCGCTCTCGACCAGCAGCTGCGGCACCAGTCCCGCGGTGCCGGGACAGGAGCCGCCACCGCGGCCGTTGCTGGTGCACGGCGGCATCTCCACCCTCGCCGGCGAGAAGACCGGCGCCACCACCGAGACCCGCCTCGACGAGGTGCTCGAACTGGCGGCCGAGGTGCGTCTGACCCAGTCGGTTCTCGGCGAAAACCACCACCTCGTCCATCAGTTGACCCATCACCTAGGCCTGGAGATCCCGGCGCTGGAGCAAGCCATCCTCCAGGTCGACGGCTACGACGGACACCGCGGCATCCGCGTCCAGAACGACGGCCCCGGGCCCCTGGACCTGCAGATCACCACCAGCGAGCCCGACCAGGGTCCGTACGATCTGACCCTCGCCGCCGGCGAGCCCTTCGAGATCGTGGCCGACACCACCGCCGTGGGATCGGTCTTCACGCTGACCCTGCTGAACGGGTCGCGGTTCACGGCGGCGCTGGAGATCACCGCGACCTACGAGTTCGACATCGTGCTCACCGGCACGCCACCGGGCGACGCCCACGTGGCCGTGCTGTCCCGCGACCGACCGGTGTACCACGAGAGCCTCGCCAGCCTGATCTGCGGTCTCGACGGCGCCGACGCGGGCGAGGTCTACCTGAGCTATCACGATCCTGACGGCGCGACGGCGGTCGCCGACGAGCGGCCGCAGGATGCCTTGCCGACCTCGCGGCTAGGCGACGTGCGCGCCTTCCCCAACCCATTCAACGCCCAGGTTTCCTTCGAGTATCAGCTCAACGTTTCCGGGCCTGTGCGGATCGAGATTCACGACCTGAGGGGACGCCGAGTCCGCGTCCTCGAAACCGACCCGAATCGCGACGCCGGGCGCCACCGGATCCAGTGGGACGGCCGCGACGGCCTGGGCCGGTCGCTGGCCTCGGGACGCTACGTCTGCCGGATCTCCAGCGGCTCCGCGGTACGCACTCTGGCCGTGGCGCTCGTGAAGTAAGGGCAGCCTTGGCCCGGCAGCTTCGCGGCGACAGTGAAAACGCCGGCAAGCGCTCGAGCGGTTGGTGCGCTACGGCGCGCGGATCCACGAGAACCGGCCGCTGCAGTGCCCACGCTGCGGCAGTCCGATGAGGATCTTGGCGTTCATCCTCGACCGTGAGGTGATCGTCAAGATCCTGCGCCCCCGTGGGAGTCGAAACGAGAATCTGGGACACGGTGAAGTCGCTTTCCGCCCCTTACTTCACCAGCGTCACACGCCCACTGTCGATCCGCTCATCGGTGCGCAGCTGCACCATGTAGGTCCCGCTGGCCTGCAGAACGCCGGCGTCCGAACAGCCGTCCCAGATCACCCGGTGCTCGCCCGCGGCCAGGCCTCGCAACGCGAAGGAGCGGACCCGGCGCCCCGCCAGGTTGAAGACGACCAGCTCTCCTTGGGCCGGCCGTGCCAGAGAGAACACCAACTCCGTCACCGGATTGAATGGATTGGGCCGCGCCCCCAGGAAGCGGGCCGTCGCGACCGGCGTGTCCGGCCCGTCGGGGAACGATGGGTCCTCGATCCCCACGGAACCGGTGATCCAGGTCGCCGCCGCTTCAACCACGGTATCGATCTGTTGCGCCACGTCGTCAGGTTCGAGCCACACCGGGACATCGACGGGGAACTCCCGGTGGGTCAACGGAACCGCCAGAGCGTCGAGGCGGGCGCAGTCGTAGACGGCGACGTGGGCCTGGAACCACGGGCCGATCTGGATGGACTCGGGCGAGTTGAAGGCCGCGGCCGTGGTCTTGCCGAAGACCTGCGCCGTGGGATGGTAGGTCAGGCGTAGGGCGACCTGATCGCCGGAGCTGACACAGTTTGGACCGGTGAGCACTGCGATGGGCCGGTCGTAGTAACGATCGATGGGGTTCGGATCGATGACGTAGGTCGGCCAGACCGACAGGTTGTCCAGCGTCAGGTGGTCGTCGGGGTCGCTTCGCGCGAACCATTCGATGGTCGGCACCTCCTCGCGGAACAGCAGGCCCAGCCCCTCGTCACTGAGGAACATGTTGCCGCCGCTGTTCTTGCGGAAATCGATGATCAGCCCGGCGGTGTCATGGTTGGTGGTCAGGTCGTCGATGGCGTCGCGGAAATAGAGGCCTGCGTTGCCGGTCCAGCCGTAGACGTAGACATAGCCGATCTGCTGGTCGTCGCGCTCGATCACGCCCCAGGTGACCACTCCGTTCTGGGTCATGTCGGGAAAGGGAATCCCCACGTGGAGCTGCTCGTTGCCATAGAGGTGGCCGATGTATCCGTCGATGACGTGGGTCGACAGGTGGACCGTGTCGCCGCTGCCGTGCTTGCGGACGTCCATGGTGTCGAAGAGATGCCAGTTGGCGCCCACGGCGGCGATCCAGTTGTGATCCCACCCGTCGGGCGAACTGGCCCACATGCCGGTGACCGGTAGCTCCGCGGCCAGCAACTCGTCCAGGCATTCGCGCCACGGCCGACCGTCGTAGCCCAGGATCACGTCACCGGGCTCGAGCCCGAGGGGATTGTTGATGGTGGCCCGGTAGACGAGCCCGGCGCCGTCGTCGCCGGCGGTCACCGCCGCGCCAAGGTCGGCGACCCGCAAGGCGAGGTCGTTGGCGTGGAGCAGGGGTATGCCGCGACCGGCGAACGTATTGGTCACCCCGTAGTCGCGGGCGCGGGTGTGTGACTCGCGCAGGCTCAGGCTCAGCTGTCCGAGGATGCCGGCGAAACGTCCGCGACTCACCCCGCCCGCCACCTCGGGTCGGTACCGGGCGTGTAGGTCGAGCCAGACGTCGTCGATATCGTGGAAGCAGGCGTAACGCGCATCGACGTCGTTCCAGAAGAGGTCGAAGGCGGTTCGTTGCTGGGCGGGCGTATGAATGGGATCCCAGGTGGCGTCGATGAGCGCAGCCCAGTCGGTGACGGTCTTGTGGCCGGGAGTCCACGGGACCGGGTTGGGGGCGGCGAGGCGCGGCGCCAGTTCGAGTTCGTCGAAGATGCTGGAGGCAGGAGCCGCGATGGGTGACGTGGCGGTGGCCAGGGCCAGCGATGCGACCAGGACGAGATTCATCGGCGAACCTCCGGGAAGCGGGTTGTCCTGACGTTAAGGGGTCGAGACGGCCGATGAAAGACCGGGTTCGTTTGACGGCGACGATCAGCCGCGAGTTCAAGCTGGAATTGGTCCGTCGCGTCCCATAAGACCGGCAGCAACCAGGTCCAGGTGGCCCAGGAGTTGGGAACTAGCGCAATTACACTCAGCCGGTGGGCGCAGCAGTCCCGCACCCAGACCCCGAATTCCCTTGTCAGACAAAATCAGTCGTGTTTTAATCCGTTGACATTCAATCGGATCCAGCGCAGACCTCGCCCACCCACCAGCGATCCCCAAAATCTGCCAATGACGCGACCCCTCGCTCGTTCGCCCAGCCACGAAGGGGACGGCCATGCCCACCTATAGTGTGAGAAACACCGCATCCTCCTGCCTCGGAGTCACCGGCAACTTCTCGGTCAAGCGAGACGTGTACGGCTACATCTGGGGCCCCATCGATCGTGAACTCTCCGTCCGCAAGCACCTGCAGCGCATCAAGGGCAAGGCGATCAACCTCTGTATCTTCCTCGTCGGTCACGAACCGGGCTTCGCCGGCTGGTGGTCTCAGAACGAGGCGCAGTCCATCCAGATCGCCGTCGACGTCACGCGCGAACTCTACAGCCAGGCCGGCGTCGGCGTCCGCCGGCTCTTCTGGCGCTACATCCCCACCGACGAGGCCACCGGCTACTGGAGCGTCGACGCCGGCGAGGCCACCGAGCTGACCGAGGATTTCACGGGGCCCAACAACGGCATCGACGTCTTCTTCGTGAAGAACGTCTCGGACGCCGGCGGCTGGAGCAACAGCAGCGGTCCCTGCGACAAGGACGAGAAGGGCGAGCGCACCGGCGCCGTCCTGGAACTCACCAGCACCGACGACTGCACCGGCAGCGGCCTGTGCACCGGCATCCTGATGGCCCACGAGGTCGGGCATTACCTGACCCTCAAGCACGCCGGCAGCCTCACCAACGTCATGGGTGACGACTCCGACGGCGATGGCATCGGGTCCATCAACAATACCAGCGTCAACCTCACCACCAGTCAGGGCAACAAGATGAAGAAGAGCTGCTTCATCCGTCCGTCATGCTGAGGAGACCATCATGAGCAAGAAGATCTCACGCGCGCTCTCCCGGACCATCGGCACCGGCAGCGTCGCGTGCCTGAGCGACACGCCAACCCTCTCGCGCGAAGACGTCGCCGACCTGAAGAAGCTGCTGCGCAAGAAGCAGCGCGATCCCGAAGTGAACACCAAGCAGGCCATCGCGGTCCTGGCCCGGGTCGAGCCCACGGCGGCGTCGGCGAAGATCCTCGCCGACATCCTCGCCAGTTCCCGCGAACCCGCCCGGCTGCGCGTGTCGGCGGCCGCGGGTCTGGGCGCGGTGGCCAGGGCCGAGGCGGAGCAGGCGCTGCTCGACGCCCTCGAGACGCCGGATCCCGTGGTGCGGATCGAGGTCATCAAGTCGCTGGGCAAGGTTGGCACTCAGGACAGTCTGCGACGGTTGGCAAAGCTCCCGAAGACGACCTCCGACCATGAACTGCAGCTCGCGGAGTTCGCCAGCTCCCTCATCGCCCTGCGCACCGGCGATGTCGACGCGGCCCGGGTTCCGGGGCTGCGCTGGCGTGGTCAGAAGCTGGCCACCGTCGAGGGCGACGCCGTGAAGGATCGGATCGGCAGACTATGGGGCTCCACCTACGGCCTGCGTCTCAACTCCGACGTCGCCTTCACGATGAAGTGCGGCAAGGCGCAGCTGAGTCTGCTGCTCAACCGCGAGCTGAAACGCGGCGCCTGGCTCGACTCGGTCCGCGAGCGACCGCTGCTGGCCGGCGTCATCGTCGCCCGCGAGAGCGGCCACGAGCATCACGCCGTCCGCAACCTGGTCATGACCACTCCCACTCGCTCCGGATTCGCAGTCTCGGTGGTCCGCACGGCCGGCGACGTCGTGTTCTCCGGCGAGGCCAAGCCCGACCGCGAGGGGTATTGGCTGGCCGTGCGTGACGTCGGCCGCGAGCGCTTCTCCACCCGGGTGGAAGGCCTGATCACCAGCGAATCCGTCGACCTCAAGCTTCAGACCTGGCTCGGCATGCCGCGCCGCAAGAATCACGGTCACGCCATCTCGACCGAACGATAAGGAGAAACGACATGTCCGAGCAGTTCGCCCAGCTGGTCGAGATCTTCAGCTCGCCCAAGCACGCCATCATCGTCCTGGATGCCGACAACGGCGTCATCATCGTTCGCGACGAGGCCGGCAACGACGTCCACCGCCTCGAGGCCGGCACGGCCACCCTGCGCCTCGGCACCGCCGGCAACGGCGGCGATGTGGTTGTCAACGATTCCCAGGGCCGACAGGTGTTCAAGGTCAACTCCACCTACGCCTCCCTGCAGGTGGGCGCCGAAGGCAACGAGGGCGACATCGTTCTCTACGACGCCGCCGGCCGTGCCGTCTTCCACGTCGACGGCAAGACCGCCTCCGTCACCGCGGGCACCGAGGGCAACGAGGGCGATGTCGTGGTTCGCGACACCGCCGGTCGCAGTGTGATCCACCTCAACGGCAGCAATGCCGCCCTCTACGTGGGCACCAGCGGCAACGAGGGCGACGTGATCGTGCGCGACGGCGCCGGCCGCGACGTCATCACCGCCGACGGCAACAACGCCTGGCTCCGCGTGGGCGCCCAGGGCAACGAGGGCGACATCGCGCTGCGCGACGGCGCCGGCCGCACGGTCATGCACCTCAACGGCAGCAACGCCGGCCTCTACGTGGGCAACACGGGCAACGAGGGCGACCTCTTCATCAAGGACGCCGGCGGCCGCGAGGTCATCCACGCCGACGGCCAGAACGCCTGGCTGCGGGTGGGGGCCAGCGGCAACGAGGGCGACATTTCGGTCAAGGACGGCTCGGGCCGCCAGGTCTTCCACCTCAACGGCAGCAACGCCGCGCTCTACGTCGGCGCTGCGGGCAACGAGGGCGACGTCATCGTCCACGACAACGCCGGCAACGAGACCATTCACCTCAACGGCAACGCCGGCGACATCATCCTGCGCAACGGCGACGCCGCCGAGCAGTTCGACGTGCTCGACCCCGCCACCGCCGAGCCGGGTTCGGTCATGGTCATGAGCGGCGATGGCCGCCTCGAGCCCTGCCACCAGGCGTACGACCGCCGCGCCGTCGGTGTGGTCGCCGGCGCCGGCGACTACCGGCCGGGCATCGTGCTCAACGACCGCCCCACCGGTTCGCCGCGGGCCACCATTTCCATGCTCGGACGCGCGGCCTGCAAGGTCGACGCGAGCTACGGACCCATCGCCGTGGGCGATCTGCTCACCGCTTCGCCCACGCCCGGCCACGCCATGTCGGCGCGCGACCCGCAGCAGGCATTCGGCGCGGTCATCGGCAAGGCGATCGAGCCGCTGGACGAGGGCTGCGGGCTGGTGACCATGGTGGTGGCGTTGCAGTAGAGGGGCTGATGGACGGTCCATGGATTCCGGATCTCCCAGCTTTCGCAGGATTGCGAAGCTGGATTCGCCTGCCAATTATCGGGATCTCGAGCGTCCCGCCTCGGAAGCATCGCCACTGAAAAAGCGGCGTGTCCGCGCCCGCCGACCGACATCGCTGGGCGTTGATCACGACAACCGGCCTGAGCGCCCACGAACTCCGCGAGGTCGTGACCAACCCCGTGAAATGAGTCCACTGCGTCGACCTGTTTGGTATGGTCAGCCCCCACCGACACCGCTATGCTGACCCTCGTCACCGACCCACCTCGACGGAAGGTCCGCCGCGATGGAAATGATCCTCGGACTGCTGCATCTCATCCTGTTCATCTGGGCCCTGATCAGCATCGTGGGCAGCCGCGCTTCCGGCCTGACCAAGCTGCTCTGGATCCTGATCGTATTCATCTTTCCCCTGGTGGGCCTGATCGTCTGGTTCTTCCTGGGGCCGAAGAAGGGCTGATCGAGGGCGTGCCGTTGAGCACGTTTCGCGAGGCCTGGGTCGCGGCGACCTGGCGTCGGTCGGCAGACGGCCACCAGGTGGATTGAGAAGGGCGGCCCCAAGCGGCCGCCCTTCCTCGTCGAGTATTCTCACATCGTCGGCCGTTGAGCTGCGGGCGCCCTTGGCGCCCGTCAGCTCGAACGGACGCTACTTCAACAGACTCATCTTCTTCGTCTCCACGAAGTCCGGAGTCTCGATCCTGTAGAAGTACATGCCACTCGCCACACCCCGCGCATCCCACCGCACCTCGTGCGTACCGGCCGGCAGCACGCCGTCGGCCAGCTTCGCCACGACCTGCCCGCGCAGGTTGTAGATCGACAGCCGCACCTGCGTCTGCTTGGGCAGGCCGAATGCGATGGTGGTCATGGGGTTGAACGGGTTGGGCCGGTTCTGCGCCAGTGAGAACGCATCGGGCAGATCCGGCGCCGCCTTCTCGGCCACCATCGCCGCAGCGGTCAGGCCGCTGAACGTGATCTGGTCGATGTAGACGTCGTCGGAGTTGCCGCTGGCGTCGCACATGAAGCGCAGCTTGGCATTGCTGGCGAAGTTCACGTTGGCCGGCGTGAGGTTCACCGTCACGTGATAGAACGTGTTGTTGTCGAAGTCGGTGTTCCGGGCCCAGCTGCCAACCGTGACCCATGAGGAGCCGTTGTAGACCTGGAGCCAGAAGTCCTCGTTCGAGTTGTCCATGCTCACGGCGTAGAAGTAGAAGTCCACTTCCAGTTCCGTGTAACCGGTCACGTTGTAGGAATTCGTGTGGTAGAACGACGACCCGGTGCCGCTGTTGTCCTGGATGTCCAGAGCGTCGCTGCCCTGGTAGGCGTAGGTGCCGCCGGTATAGCGTCGGCAGTCTCTGCCGCCGTCGCTGTAGCTGCCCCAGCCGCTCTCGAAGTCGTCGTAGGTGATGGTCTGCCACGTACCGCCGCCGCCGCCCGAGGTGACCGTGACGTAGTCGGTCTTGGTCTCGGCGTCGCTGCCGAAGGCGTTGCTCGCCGTCAGGGTGACCGTGTAGACGCCCGCGCTGGTGTAGGTGTGCGACGGGTTCTGGGCCGACGAGGTGCCGCCGTCACCGAAGTTCCAGCTCCAGCTCGTGGGAGCGTCGGTGGAAGCATCGGTGAAGGTGACCGCCAGGGGCGCGGTGCCCGAGGTGGGCGAGCCGGCGAAGGCCGCCGTCGGCGCCACACCGGCCGCGCCGCCGGACACCGAGATGTCGTCGAAGGCGAAGCCGTCGGTGGTCATGGCGTAGTTGTCGTACTGCTGGAAGCGCACCACGAAGGTGGACGACAGCGAGAGGCCGTTGTTGCCGGCGAGCGCGTCTAGGTCGAGGGTGAAGTTCTGCCAGGTCTGGTTGCTGTAGCTGCCGCCGTTGAGGTCCTGGACCTTGACGAAGCTGCCACCGCCGTTGTCCGAGAAGTAGACGCCGTCCTGGCTGTGGGTCTCGTCGCCGAATTCCTTCCACCAGAAATCGACGTCGACCTGGCCCTCGCCCGAGAGGTCGAGGTGCAGGTCGGCGGTGTTGGTGGAGTAGGCGCTGCCATTGACCGTGTCGTCCATCAGGAGCTGGTAGCTGCCCGAGTGGGGCGAATTGATGGTCGCCACCTGGATTCGGCCCTCGTTGTTGGAGGCCGTGAGCCACGACGCGTCCAGCGAGCCGGACTCGAAGCCGGTCGAGTAGGGCAGCGTGGCGTAGGTCAGGCCCGCGCCGGGGTCGGTGACGGTGATGTAGGCAGTCTTGGTCTCGCCGTTCGAGCCGGCGGCATTGCTCGCCGTCAGCGACACGGTGTACGAGCCGGCCGCGGTGTAGGTGTGGCTCGGGTTCTGGGCCGAGGAGCTGCCGCCGTCGCCGAAGGTCCAGCTCCAGCCGGTGGGCGAGCCGCTCGACTGGTCGGTGAAGCCGACGTTCAGGGGCATGTCGCCGCTGGTGGGCGAGCCGGTGAAGGCGGCCACCGGGGCCACCGGACCGCCGCCGCCGCCGACAGCGGCCTCGGCGTCGACCATGCCGTAACCGGAGTAGCGGTCCCAGCCGGAGCCGGATTCCACGGAGGTCACGTCCTGGCAGGTGGTGACCAGCTGGTCGCGCACCTGGGTGTTCGACCAGGTGGGGTTGGCCGAGATGATCAACGCCGCCACGCCGGCCGCGTAGGGCGTGGCGCAACTGGTGCCGTTGAAGAATCCGCTATAGTTGCCGCTGTCGTAGCCGGCCGAGCCCTGGATGTCGGTGGTCGGCAGGATGGTGGGGGCGATGAGGTCCACGGCACCGGCGGCGTCCTGGCTGTTGACGCCGTAGTTGGAGCCCCACCAGCGCTCACCGTCGCAGGTGTAGCCGTTGGGGTCGGTGCTAACGCCGGGGTTGGTCTCGGAGCTGCTGCTCGAGGACCGCTTGCGCTCGCCGCAGGGAGACGCAGCGCCCACGCCGATGACGTTGGCGTTGATGGCGGGGTAGCTGATGAAGCTGGTGTTCTCGTTACCGGTGGCGGCCAGGATCACGCAGCCCGCGTTCTGGGCGTACTGGATGGCGTTGTCGGTGGCCGAGTCGCTGCTGATGGCGGCGCCCAGGCTCATGCTGATGATGTCGGCGCCGTTGTCGGCGGCCCAGTAGAGCGCGTTCTGGATGGCGCTGAAGTACATGGAACCGGCGCTGTTAGCCACTTTGCAGGGCATGATGGAACAGCCGGCCGCGATGCCGGCGGCGCCGAGGCCGTTGTTCATGGACGCGGCCACGCCGGCGCAGGCGGTGCCGTGGCCGGCGTTCGACGAGTTGTCGTCGGGGTTGCTGTCGTTGTCGCCGAAGTCGTAGCCGGCGACCTGGCGGAGGTCGGGATGACCGACGTCGACGCCGCTGTCGAGGATGGCGATCACGACGCCGGCCGAGCCGTAGCCCTGGGCGCCGTCCCAGGCGGCCTGGGCGTTGGCGTCGAAGCCCACGGTGCCCACGGTGTTGGGCAGGGTGTGCTCGTAGGTGCCGCCCCAGTCGAGGTCGGGCAGCTGGGCGGTGTTGTTGTGGCCCCAGTGATCCGGGTGCAGCGGGTCGCCGGGCACGGTTGCCGGGAAGGCGATCCAGTCGAACGATACCGCGGCCACGTTGGGGTCGCGGGCGAGTTGCTCGGACACGCGCTCGAGGTCGGCCCGGCCGTCGAACTTCAGCATGAACCAGCGGTCCATGCCGGCCTCACGGGCGCGCTCGGGGTAGCGCGGCTTGAGGTACGGGCGCTCGACCGAGCGCAGACCGGTGGAGGCCAGGGTGCGGTCCACCGACGCGAGGCCGGTCTGGGCCTGCGGCGCCTGGGTGCCGAAGTCGAGGGCGACGTCGAGCTTGGAGCGCTCCATGCCGTCGAGGGTGAACTGCACCAGCAGACGGTCGGGCGCGTAGGGGAGCACCTTCTCGGCGGTCTGGGTGAAGCCGTCCTGGACGGGGGCGAATTCGCGGGGGGTGGTGTCGGCGGCGAAGGCGGCCGAGGCGAGGATGAGGAGTGCGAGAATGGCGCACGTGAGCTTGGTCATTCGAATCATGCTGACTCCAATCGTGTCAGGGTGGGGTTTGCGATTGGATTGACGATTACGCGAGGCGAGCGACCTCCTCTAGTCTGGGTGTGACCGGCAACAGGAGTGGGATGGTATCACATTCGTAAATGACAATGAAATGGCTTTTCTCTACTGGGAATTCGGAGTCGATGCGAGGCACCTCGATCATGGACCAGTTGCGCCCTGGTCGATTGTCGATTCGAGGTGACATCAGGAAGCCGCTGCGAGACAACGAGTTGAATTGTTCGACGCGCTGGCCAGATCTGGCCTGCAGTTTGCGTTGGTCTGCACGGCATCAGCGTGCGGCCCCTGTGAGGTGAGATCGGAAACTCCGTCGACACGACGGGGAGGAGGTGGGTCGGTCCGTCGGTTCGGGCACGTTCTCCGGGACCCGACGGATGATGCTCATGGGAGATTTCATCGCCCGACCGATTCGCCCCAGGATCGCCGGCTCTTCGGAGTCGGCGATCTTGTCGTGAGAGCCTAATTCCCTCGTCTCGGTACCGCTCTCGGCCTATCATGTGCGGCGATCGATCAACCGTCGGGCCCGGTGAAAACACGTCCGGCCGCCCACGCCTACCCCGGAGGAGATCCCATGCCGCGCTTCGACCCGCACTCCTGGTGCGACGGCGACCAGCCCCGTCAGCGCCACCTCGACCTCGACCTCACCGTGGATTTCGACGCCCGCACCCTCGCTGGCCGCGTGCGCATCCACCTGGCCGACCCGAGCGAGGGCCCCCTCGACCTCGACGGGCGTGACCTGGTGATCGAGTCGGTCAAGACCCAGGACGGCGCCGACATTGCCTGGAGCGTGGCCGAAACCGAGGCCGTGCGCGGCGACCGCCTGCGCCTCGACCTGCCCACCGGCACCGACGTCATCGAGATCGTCTACCAGACCGCCCCCGGCGCCCTGGCCCTTGGCTGGCTCGAGCCCCAGCAGACCGCGGGCGGCGAGCATCCTTTCCTCTTCAGTCAGTGCCAGCCCATCCACGCCCGCACCATGGTGCCCTGTCAGGACACGCCGCGGCACCGGGTGAGCTACGACGCGGCGATCAACGTGCCGGCGCCGCTGCGCGCGGTGATGTCGGCCGGCGACGCCGGCCACGAGGAGAGCGACGGTCGCTCCACCTGGCGCTTCCACATGCCCCAGGCCATTCCCACCTATCTGCTGGCCCTGGCCGTGGGCAACCTGGCCAAGGAAGATCTCGGTCCCCGCTCGTGTGTGTACGCCGAGCCCGAGACCCTGGAGAAGTCGGCCTGGGAGTTCGCCGAAGTCGACGGTATGATCACCTCCGCCGAGAAGCTCTTCGGACCCTACGAGTGGGACCGTTTCGACCTCCTCGTCATGCCTCCCGCGTTCCCGTACGGCGGCATGGAGAACCCCCGCCTCACCTTCCTCACGCCCACCCTCATCGCCGGCGACCGTTCCCAGGTGAACGTGGTGGCCCACGAGCTGGCGCACAGCTGGACCGGCAACCTGGTCACCAACGCCACCATGAACGACTTCTGGCTCAACGAGGGTTTCACGGTCTACGCCGAGCGCCGCATCCTCGAGGAGATCTACGGTGCCGAGTACGCCGATCTGCAGGGCGTCGTGCGACGCAACGCACTCCAGGTGAACCTCGACCAGTTCGGCAAGGGCTCCGAATACACCAGGCTGCGCACCGATCTCGCGGGCGTCGATCCCGACGAGGTCTACTCCCTGGTGCCGTACGAAAAGGGCGCCCAGTTCGTGCTGCTGCTCGAGGACGCCGTGGGCCGGCCCCGGTTCGACGAGTTTCTGCTCGACTACATCAAGACGTTCCGCTTCCAGAGCATCACCACCGACGAGTTCCTCGAGTTCCTCGAGCTGAAGCTGCCCGGCGTCTACATGCAGATCCAGGGACCGCGCTGGGTGGAGGAGCCCGACATGCCGGACAACGAGCTGCCGATCAACGCGACCAAGGTGGAGAAGCTGCGTGAGCTGGCGGCCGGCTGGAACGACGGCGCCCGGCCCGACCCTTCCCTGCGTGACGAGTGGTCGCCGACGGAGTGGCAGCTCTACCTGCAGGACCTGCCGCGCCAGATGGGCGATGCCGATTGCCAGTGGCTGGACGAGACCTTCGACCTGACGAAGCAGGGAAACTACGAGGTGCTCGTGGAGTGGCTCACCATCGCTGCGGGCTCCAACTACGGGCCGGTCATGCCGCGGGTGCGGGAGGTGCTCACCGACGTGGGTCGCATGAAGTACCTCAAGCCGCTGTACCTGGCGCTCATGACCCACGACGAGGGCAAGGTCTTCGCACGTGAGGTGTTCGCCGCGGTGTCGGACAGCTACCATCCGTTGAGCAAGGGGTCGGTGGCCGGCATGCTTGCCGGCTGACGATGACGAGCGACCTCACCATCGTCTTCGTGGTCGTCGGTGCGGCGGCGAGCGTCCTGTTTGCCCGCGGCACGGCCCGGCTGGACGTGGTGGCGCTCCTGCTGGCGCCGCTGGTCTTCCCGTTCTAGGGCGTGACCCGCTCGCCGTAGGGCACTCCCTGCGCCGCGAACGAGATCCCCTGCGTGCCCGACGTTCCGATCATCACCGATTCGATCACCGGCTCGTAGACCGGACTGGCGGCGCTCCAGTTCACCAGGAAGTTGGCGCCACTGCCGGCGCGCATGTCGCGCTCGGGGACGAAGAATTCCGCGGTCGCCAGGGGGGCGACCCGGACGGGCTCGGCGAGATAGCGGTCCACCAGCTTGCCGTCGGAATCGTAGAAATCCACCAGTTCGAGAACGATGCCGCGGTCCGGATCGATGTTGCGCACGCTCAGCGTCACGGCCAGCGGGTAGATCTTCCCCTCGTCGTAGTACCGGATGCCGGTGTAGGCCGGCACGTAGACCGTGCGGCCAGGGGTGATCGACACGGGGCCGGGGTCACCGATCTGTCCTGCCGGTACCGGAAGGTTGGCCATGCGGGTGATCTCGGATTCGTCACAGGCGGCGAGCGCTACGAGGAGGACAAGCAGCAGAAATCGCATGGTCACAGCTCCCGGGGATCGGGTCAGTCGAAGATCAGAACCACGTACGCCATGAATCGGAACGAGGTGGATGAGCCCCAGCCCGATCTCGGAGCGGAGCAACGATCGCCTCATGTTCGCGTGCCTCCGTGAGCAGATCAGGTCAAGAAATCCGGTCGCCGGTATGCCGGATCGGGATAGGTGTAGAATCCTTCGCCCGTGTTCACGCCGAGCTTGCCGTGGTCGAGGTAGTTGGCCTTCAGGAAGTCGGCGTTCATGCGCATCTGCTTGTCGCCCGTTTTTTGGGCCCAGTGATCGCTGATGGCGAACGCCGTCTGCAACCCGACGATGTCCAGGGTTGCGCAGGGGCCCATGGGCGCCCCGGTTGAGATCATCCAGGTCCGGTCCACATCCTCGACAGTTGCGATTCCGTGGGCCAGGAGCGTCTGTGCGGCTCCGAGGAGCGGAACGAGAAGGGCGTTCAGTACATAGCCGCTCCACTCCTTCTCGATCTTGATGGGCACCATGCCGATCTCGGCGGCGAACTTCACCACGCGCTCGAAGACGGCGGGATCGGTGCCCGGGTGCTTCATGACTTCACCGATGTTGGCAACCCAGATCTGGTTGGCGAAGTGAAGGGCCAGGAAACGTTCCGGCCGCCCGGTCCCATCGGCGATCTCGCTGGGCAGCAGGGTCGAGCTGTTGCTGGTGAAGATGGTGTGCTCCTGGCAGACCGCGTGCAACTGGGCGAATACCCCGCGCTTGATCTCGGGATCCTCGGGCACCGATTCGCTCACCAGATCGCAGTCACTGGCGGCGGCCTCCAGGTCGGTGGTGTAGGAGAGGTTGGCGTGGGCGGCGGCGACCTCGGCGTCGGTCTTGCCGATGTCGGCCTTGACTGCCTCGCCGATCTGCTGGTGGCGCTGCTTGGCGGCCTCCAGAGACTCGGCCTTCATGTCGTACATGGTGGTGCGGAATCCGTGCATGGCACACTGGAAGCCGATCTGCGACCCCAGGGTGCCGGTGCCGACGATCAGGACGTTCTTGATTTCCATGATGACCTCCCGTTCAGGATGTGCCGCGGCGCAGGTCGAGGACCTTGAATGCGTGGCCCGCTCCCAGTTCATCTCGCAGAAAGGAATCGGCATCGGTCTTGCCGTCCGGTGCGCCGAGGATCCGTTCGAGAAACTCGGCTTGGGATTCGCAGGCAGCCACCCGCCAGCCGGACGCCACTGCCCATTCTTGCAGATCGGTGAAGTTCACGTCCACCGTCAGATCCTGCTTGCCCTGGTTGCGGTAGACGTCGGTGCCGAAGAAGCGCATCTGCTGGCAGTAGGCGCGCAGGGTGCCGTGGGGCCGCCGATGATAGAGCAGGTCGACGGTGTCGCCGTAGTCCACGGCGAGGAATGCGGCGACGTCGACGTGCTCGCTCATGGCGCCGAACCATTCGCGGTATGTCGGCTGGATCTCCACACGCTGCTTCGTCGGATACTCGCGGGCGAGGGCCGACCAGCTGGACGGATCCAGGTCGCCGTCCACGGGGACGAGCCGCTCGCGGAAGTCGCGGGGCGCCACTTCCTCGAGCCAGAGTTCCCGTACACAGCCGCGATCGAGTTCCAGCACCCGGCACGGGAACGCGTCAATGAACTCGTTGGCAAAGAGAATGGCGCGCCGATCTCGACAGGCGGCCAGCGCCTCCTGCACCGTGTCGTGCCACTGGACCGGGCGTCCGGCCAACCGCTTCTCCTGCAACTCCCGGAGCGGTCGGGAGACGTCGACCACGTGGTAGGTCAGACCACGCCGTCGCCACCAGCCGAGGCTGTCGAGGACCTGGGCGGCCAACTCGCCGCCGCCGCCGCCCAGCTCGATGAGGTCCCAGCGCCGGCCCAGGCGAAGGTCCTCGCGCGCCTGGACGCACCAACGGGCGATGGCCCGGCCGAGTTCGCGTCCCAGGGTGGCACTGGTGGAGAAGTCTCCGCCCCAGCCCACGCGCTGAATGTGGCGGGTGTAGTAGCCGCGGTCGGGGTCGTAGAGGGCCTGCCGCATGAAGCGGTCGAAGCGGATCAGGGTGGTGTCGTCCATGCGCGTCCTGGAGCGAATTCCGGGGTTGGCCGATTCGGGGAGCATGTCATACAATAGCCGCGATTCTCCGATTCCGTTAGCCACCAGCCGAAAGGATCCCCCCATGAAGACCGCCCGCTTGTTCGCCCTCACGATCATCATGTTGGCTCTGGCCATGAACGCCTCCGCCGAAGCCAAGAGTTTTGGACTGGGCGCCGGCGTTTTCGACGGCGACTTCGCCATCGACTTGCGTAAGGATTTCTACCTCGGTGGGGACGTCTCGCAGATCACCGGTCAGGCCGGCATTTTCACCGCCTACAAGACCACCTTCCGGCTCCAGGCCGACTACCACTGGATGATCAGCGCGAGCGAGGGCGGGACGAGCCGCTTCTACCCGCTGGCGGGCCTTTCCTTCGCCTTCAACTCGGATACGGCCAAGTTCGGCCTCAACCTGGGCGGCGGCTTCAACTTCATGCTCACCGACAAGATGGCGGCCTTCGCCGAGCTGAAGTACACGATCTCCGATTGGGATGGACTCGGGATCATGGGCGGGATCTACTTCTAGAATCCGGCTGAACGGCCCTGGACTGATGACGGCCCCGGCGATGCGTCCGGGGCCGTTTCACGTTCGCGGTCAGTTCGATACGAGGGATCCGGCGGCGCCTTCATACCTTCGTCGAGATCACCCACAGGAGAAACTGCCGCCGTTCCGGGTCGATCTCCGCCGGCTGGTTGGTGGCCAGCAGCACGATTCCGTCGTACTGCTCCATCATCGCCAGCAGGTGACCCGCCTGCTGGTTGGCGTAGCGATCGTGGCTGTCGCGGACCTCGCTGCGCTTGCCGAACAGGGCGTCGGCCTCGTCGAAAAGCAACACGGCGCCCGCTCGCTCGGCCATGACGAAGGCCCGGGCAAGGTTCTTCTCGGTCTCGCCGATGTACTTGCCGACCACCCTGGCCAGCGGGACGCGATTCACCGGACGCGCGATGGCGCGCGCGAGATCGGCCACCAGTCGATCCGGGTCCGTGCCGCCGGTGCCGTTGAGCAGGACCACCGAGCGCGCGCGTCGGGCAGCCGCCAGTTCGTGCAGCCGGCCCGCATCGGGCGCGGGGATCTCGAAGAGCCTGGCGCGTCGTTCCTTCATGGGAAACCTCCTGATCCATCTGTACTCGCGAACGCCGGCCGGCGCCAATCGGGGACCGGCGCGTCGGCGATCTTTTTGACATCCCGGCGACCGCTGGATACTGTCGGGCCGGACGACGCGGGCATTGCTTCCCGCAATCGACGCCGGCGGATACCGTCTCATTCCATCCGCCGATTCTCGTTCCAGGAGAACCCCGGGGCCTCGCCGCCATGGTCAACCGCACCGCCATCGCAGTCGTGTTCCTCGCGATCCTCGCAGCCCTCGCCACCCCGGCGTGGGCCAAGAAGACGGACGTCGTCGTCATGGACAACGGCAACCGCCTCGTGGGCGAGATCAAGAAGCTGCAGTACGGCCTCCTGGAACTCAGCATGACCGACATCAAGGGGCGGGTGAAGATCGAGTGGAACCACGTCGTCCGGGTGGTCAGCAACAAGCAGCTGGACATCGAGAACCGGCATGGCGATCGCTTCTTCGGCTCGCTGATCGAGTCGGACGCCGACAACGTACTGCGCGTTCAGACGGTCTTCGGCCAGTTCGATGTCGACCGTGTCGACGTGGTCATCATCGAACCCATCAAGCCCACCTTCACCGAGCGCCTGGTCGGCGACATCTCCACGGGGCTGAGCTACACCAAGTCCACCGAGATCCTGCAGTTCAACTTCGGAGGGTCGGTGCGGCATCGGTCGGAGAAGGCCCTGACCGAGGCGAGCCTCAACACCATCATCACGGCGAGGTCCGACGGGAACAAGACCAACACCGATCTGCCGATTTCATACCAGCGCTACTTCGCGAAGAAGTGGTTCTACCGCGGCGACCTCGGTGGCAGCCGCAACGACGAGCTCGGCATCGACTTCCGGGGCAGTGTCTCCGCGGGCGGCGGCCGGCGGCTCATCCATTCCAACAGCGCGATCGTGCGGGCTTCGCTGCTGATCAGCGGCAACCGGGAGTTCACCAGCGACGGCGAACGGTCGACCAACTTCGAGCTGGTCCTGGATACGAACCTGATGGCGTTTCGCTACGACACGCCCAAGCTGGAATTCAGCCTCGATGCCGACGGATTCCTGAACCTGACCGTCAAGGGGCGCTACCGCGTGAACCTCGATGGCCGGCTCAGCCTGGAGTTGATCGAGGACCTGTTCTGGGACATCAGCCAGGTCTACTACCGCTTCGACAGCGATCCATCCGCGACGGCGTCCTCCGGAACGGACTGGGGCGTGATCAGCGGGGTGCGCTACAAGTTCGACTGAGGACGGCGACGGGCCGGACGCAGTCGCATCCGGCCCGGCGAGGCGGGGTGTCATTTCGCCGACGATCGACTACCGCGGAGTGGTCTCCAGCCTCAATCCGTCCGGACCGCTGAACGAGTGGATCTTCAGGTTGAAGAAGCCGTTCTTCACGTTGGGCGCGTCGTTCAGGTACCGGCGCATGCCCATCTCGTCCTCGGTCTGGACGATCATGATGAACTCGGCGCCCGAGCCGTCGTTGACCAGGCCCGCGATGATGAGATTCTCGCTCTCCAGCAGGAGCTTCTTGAGGCCCTCGAGCACCTGCATGCGAACCTCCATGCCGTGCTCACTGGTCTGCGGCTCCCAGGTGGGACCACGCTCGGCGAAGATCACGTAGTATTCCCCGAACTTGACCTTTCCGGATCCCGTCTGGGCCAGAGCCGGCAGGGCGAGAGACAGGCAGAGGGCGACGAGGACGAGGGCGATCACGGGGCGCTTCATGGCGGTTCCTTTCGCGATGACGTTGCGATGCAGGCGGGGACGCTCCGTCGATACGGGCCGCCCGGCCGATTTCAATGGCATCAGCATACGCTGACGCCCGGCCGGGTGCAATGACCTCGTGGCCGGGCGTCGGTTCCGGGGCGCCGTCCGTCGACGGGGCTACTTGGTCTTCGTGGAGTCGGTCTTCATCGGATAGTAGAGAACCGGGTCATCCTGCTCGGGCAACTTGGCCTGCAATTCCGCCAGGTCGGTGCGCATGAGGTCGGCGAATTCCCTGACCAGGTTGCCGTAACGCTCCGGTGCGCCGCCGGTGCGGGTGATGGCCTGCTCGCGCGATCGTTGCAGGGTCACGTAGATCTCCTGCAGGCGGACGAGGCGGATGTACTCAGGCGGTGTGTCGGCGGGCAACGCGTAGCGCCGGCGGCTGTTGGTGCGCACGCCGCGCTCGTCGGTGAGGTCGTTGGTGTGGACCGTCTCGGCCTCCTCGCCGTGCTGCGTGATCGTGTAGTCCTGGCCCAGCTTCTGCTCCTCGACGCGGATCACCTCGCGCATGAGGTCCTCGGCGTTCTCCACGGCCTTGCGCGCACTGGAGTTGCTGCTCTGGCGGGCCGCCGTCTCCAGCTTGCGGATGGCCGACTCGAAGCTCTTGAGTCGGCGCTCCTTGTGCTGGATCTCGCGCTTGAGGTCGTTGATCTCCTTGTTGCTGAGGGAGCCGGAACTGCCGGTCTGGGACACGGCGGGCAGGCAGAATGCGACCAGGATCAGGGCAGCGAGCATGGCGAGGGCAGACCTGCGGGGGCGCATGGCGTGTCCTTTCGGGCCGGTTATCGTCGATTTGGGGCCGATGCCCGGCCAGTCGGCTTGTTCACGACGGGGCCGGGAGCGACCGGTCTCACGGTCAATCTAGCAAGAATCGGCCCTCACCGTCCCTCGCGGTCACCTCGGCGCCGTCCACGACCATCGTTCCCCGCAACCAGACCTTCTCGGCGCGACCCTTTACCGGGAAGCCCTCCCAGATGCTGTGGTCGCCGGGATGATGGTCGGCGGCGCTCGTGATCGTCCATTCCGCGGCGGGATCCCAGAGCACCAGGTCGGCGTCGGCGCCGGGCTCGAGGCTGCCCTTGCGTGGGTAAAGACCGAAGATCTCCGCCGGTCGCTGCGCCACGAGCCGGACCCAGTCGGTGGGCGCGAGGCCGAGGGTGTGGCTGAGCGCCAGGCGATGCTCCACCCCGGCGGCGCCGCCGGGAATGCGGGTGAAGTCGAGGCGGCCGAGGTCCTTCTGGGCGCGGGCGAACGCGCAATGGTCGGTGGCCAGCACGTCGAAATCGCCGCGGGGGAGAGCCTCGCGAAGGGCGGTGCCGTGGGCGGGCGTTCGCAACGGCGGACTCATGACGGCCGCGGCGGCGTCTGCGAACGAGGCCTCGTACCGCGCCGCGTCCAGCATCAGGTACTGGGGGCAGGTCTCCGACAGCACGGTCTGACCGCGAGCGCGGGCCGCCGTGATGGCCGCCAGGGAACTGGCCGCCGAGACGTGCACCACGTAGGGCCGACAGCCGGTGCGCGCCGCCAGGTCGAGGGCGCGAACCACGGCGGCCGTTTCGACCTCGGGCGGTCGCGATCGGGGATGGGCGGAAGGGCCGGTATCTCCGGCCGCCAGGAGTTGCTGCTGGCGGTGCGTGACCTCGACGCCATCCTCGCAGTGCAAGAGCACGGTGAGGTCGAGATCGGCGGCGGTCTGCATGGCCCTGGCGATGTCGTCGTCGAAGAGGCCGATGGACTCGAGGTACGCGAGGTAGAGCTTGAGCGAGCGGAGACCGAGACGGTCGCGACATTCGCGAAGCTCGACGGCGGTGGAAGGGCGCCAGGCAGTGGCGCTGGCGTGGAGGGCGAAATCGCAACAGGATCGTGCGGCCTCGGCCAGACGCAGTTCGGCGGCCTCGACCACGGACTGGTCCCGCCCCGGCGTCACGAAATCGATGATGGTTGTGGTGCCGCCGGCCAGGGCGCTGCGTGAACCGGAGGCGAAGTCGTCGACGGTGACTGTGCCGCCGGCGGGCAAGGCGAAGTGGACGTGGGGATCGACGGCGCCGGGAATGAGCCAGCGGCCGGCGGCATCGACGATGGTGCAACCGTGGCGTTCGGCCACGGTCGCGAGGTCGGCGCCGGGCAGGACGATCTCGGCGATGCGCTCCCCGTCGGTGCGCAAGGAACCTCGGCGCTCGACCTGAGCGTCGACGAGGGTGGCGTTGATGATGAGGTAGCTGGTCATGACGCCGTGATTGTCCCCGACGGCCGACGGGTCGTCAACCGACCGCGAGGGCGGGCGACCATTGCCGCCCGCCCCCGGATCTCGTCGCTAGCGGGTGCGCCGCCGTTGCTGGCCGCGTCCGCCGCCGGAACCGCTGGATCCGCCGGGACGATTCCGCCGCTGTCCACCACGCTGTCCGCCGCCTTGATTGCCGCCGCCGCCGCCGGCGCGCCGGGGGTTGCGGTCGTCGCGGGGCCGTTCGCCGGCCGACTCGAATCCCTCCACCAGCTGGCGCTGGATGGGCGCGCCGATCATGCGCTCGGTGGCGCGCAGCCAGCTAAAGTCGTCGCCGGTGACGAAGGTGGTGGCCATGCCCGTGAGCTCGGCGCGACCCGTGCGGCCGATGCGGTGCGTGTAGCCCTCCGGCGTGGTCGGCACGTCGAAATTGATGACGTGGGAGATGCCGCTCACGTCGATGCCGCGGGCCACGATGTCCGTCGCCACCAGGATGTTGAACCGGCGCGACCGGAAGCCGGCCATGGCCCGATCACGCTGGGCCTGCGACATGTTGCCCTGCAGCCCCACGGCCTGGTGCCCCGCCTTGGCGAGCTGGGTGGCCAGACGCTTGGCGCGGTGCTTGGTGCGGGTGAAGACGATGGCCGAGTCGCAATCGTCGCGGCTCAAGAGGTGTTCGAGGAGGTCGCGCTTGCGCTGCTCGGCCACCATCACGAGGGCGTGGTCGATGGTCTCGGCAGGCGCGGAGTCGGCCAGCTCCACCACGTGGGGCTCGTGGAGCATCTCGTTGGCCAGGCGGCGGATCTCCTTGGGCATGGTCGCCGAGAAGAGCAGGTTCTGCCGTTCCACGGGGATCTCGGCGATGATCTTGCGGATGGTGGGCAGAAAGCCCATGTCGAACATGTGGTCCGCCTCGTCGAGCACCAGGGCTTCGACCTTGTCGAGGCGCAGGAGTCCCTGCTCGATGAGGTCGAGGACCCGGCCGGGGCAACCGACGACGATCTCGGGGCGCGCCCTCAGGCGGCTCACCTGCTTGCTCTGCGGAACGCCGCCGTAGATGACGGCCAGCTTCACGCGGGTGTGGCGGGCGAGCATGTCGATCTCGGCCGCGATCTGGGTGGCCAGTTCCCGCGTCGGCGCGAGCACCAGCGCCTGGATGCCCTTGCTGCGTTCGTGGAGGATCCAGTCCAGCAGCGTCAGCGCGAAGGCGGCCGTCTTGCCGGTGCCGGTCTGAGCGAGGCCCAGCACGTCGCGGCCCTCGAGGCCGGCGGGAATGGTGTCGATCTGGATGGGCCGGGGCTGATCGAAGCCGGCGTCACGGACGCCTCGCAGGAGGGTCTCGTGGAGCTCGAACTGATCGAAGCCGTCGGCCGTGTTGGTCTTGGTTTCAGACATGAAAATAATAGTCTCCGCCGCCAGCGTGCAGACAGAGGCCCGCACGTCACGGTCGTGAGTATCCGACCCGTACAACAGTTGAGGGTAAGAAGGGGTTTCGTGGCGGCGAGACCTCGGGGGTAGATCGAGAGGTCCTGTTGTTCGCCGCTGTCGGGCTGGCGCCCGATCTCGAGAGGCAATCTAGTGTTTCTTCGTCCGCGACGCCAGGGCCTTGACGAAATGAACGCCGCGATCCGACTCAGCCGGCGGCGGCGCTCGACCCCGCCAGATGCCCCGAGGCGAACGCCCATTGCAGATTGAAGCCTCCGCAGGGGCCGTCGAGATCGAGCATTTCGCCGGCCAGATAAAGATCCTCGACCCTGCGGCTTTCGAGAGTTTCCGGCCGGACATCTCGCAGTGACACGCCGCCGCGCATGACCATGGCGCGGTCCCAGCCGGCGTGGCCGGTCACGGTGACCTGAGTACGGGCGAGCGATGCGGCGAGTTGGTTGCGGTGTCCGCGCCCGAGACGTTCGAGGGGCCAGGTGGTGTCCACCGCGACAAGTTCGCAGAAGACGGCTCCCACCGTGGGGGCGACCTTGCGGGTCGTGCTCAGCCAGGTTGCGACGGTGGATCGCGGTTCTTGTTCGCGGGCGCGATCGAGGTCGGCGAGCCACTCGGCCTGGGTGCGGCCGGTCAGTTCCAGGTCGAGCAACAGTTCGCCATCGGTGGCGAGGATCGGCGTGATCTCGCGGGAGAGGTCCAGGATCACCGGACCGGCGAGACCGGTGCGGGTGAAGATGAGGTCGCCGGTGCCGGAGATCCTCTGCTTGCCGGAACGGCGGACGCTCAGCTTGGCGCGCGGCACGGTGTCGGCGATGCAGCGGGCGGGCCAGTCCTCGCGAACCAGGAGCGCAACCATGCCCGGATGCTCGGGCTCGAGTCGGTGGCCATGGGCGGCCGCCAGGCGATAGCCGGAGTCGTTGCCGCCGAGCGCCGGGTAGCCGCAGCCGCCGCAGGCCAGGATCACGGACCCGGCGGGCACCGATCCGGACTCGCAGACCACGCCCACTGTACGGCCGTTCGAGACGGACAGATCGACCACCGGGCTTTCGATCCGCACGTCGCCACCCAGCCGCGCCAGTTCGGTCACGAGGGCGTCGAGCACGCTGCGGGCGTCGTGGTCGGTGGGGAAGACGTGGAAGCCATCGGGGGCGTGGGTCTGTACGCCCAACCGCCCGAGGAACTCGCGCAGATCATGGCTGCCGAACTGATCGAGAGCGGGCTGCATGAAGCGACCGAAGCGGCCGAAACGCTCCATGAAAACGGCGGCCGGCAACGTGTTGGTGACGTTGCAGCGGCCGCCGCCCGAGGCGAGGAGCTTGCGGCCCGGTTTCGGACCGCCCTCGAGAACCAGGACCGACGCGCCGGCCGTGGTCGCGGCGATGGCCGCCGTCAATCCGGCCGGTCCGGCGCCCACGATGACGACGTCGTGCATGGCCGCGTCCTATCCGAACAGTTGCAGGAACACTCCCGCCGCCACCGCCGAGCCGATGACGCCGGCCACGTTCGGACCCATGGCGGCCATGAGCGGGTTCACCCTGCCGCCGGTGCTGCCCGAGACGAAGGTCTGCACCACCCGCGCCGCCATGGGCACGGCCGACACGCCGGCCGCGCCGATGCACGGGTTGATCTTCTTGCCCTTGGGCAGCATCAGATTCAGCGTCTTGGCGAAGACCACGCCGCCGAAGGTCGAGAAACTGAACGCCACCGCGCCGATGATCAAGATGAAGAGCGTGCGGGCCTGCAGGAACGAGTGTCCCTCCATGGTGGCGCCCACGGTGATGCCCAGGAAGATGGTCACCACGTTGACGAGCGGTCCGCCGGCGGTCTTGAACAGCCGGTCGGTCACCTGCGACTCGCGCAGCAGGTTGCCGAACATCAGCATGCCGAGCAGGGGCGCGCAGGTGGGCACGGCCAGGATCGCGATCACGGCCGTCAGGATCGGGAAGAGGATGACCGCCGTCTGGGACACCGGCTTGGCCTGCTTCATCTCGATCTCGCGCTCGGACTGCGTGGTCAAGAGCCGCATGATCGGCGGCTGGATGACCGGCACCAGGGCCATGTAGCTGTAGGCCGCCACGGCGATGGCGCCCAGAAGTTCGGGTGCGAGCTTGCTGGCCAGGAAGATCGACGTGGGTCCGTCGGCGCCGCCGATGATGCCGATCGATGCGGCTTCCTTGAGGGTGAAGGTGTCGCCGAAGATGTAGAACGCACCGAGCGCCGCGATGAAGATGCCCAGCTGGGCCGCGGCGCCCAGCATGAACGTGATCGGCCTGCCCAGGAGCGGGCGGAAATCGGTGAGCGCACCGACGCCGAGGAAGATCACCGGCGGCAGGAACTCGGTGCGGATACCCGCGTCGTAGACCATCTGCAGCAGGAAGTGCGTCGGATGATCCGGGTTCTGCACGAACCCGTGGGCCGCGGACATGTTGGCCAGCGGCAGGTTGGCCAGGATCGCACCGAAGCCGATGGGAATCAGCAGCAGTGGCTCGTACTGCTTGCGGATGGCCAGGTAGATGAGCACCCCGCCCACGGCGAACATGACCAGGGCTTGCCAGTCGAGACCGGCGAAGCCCGAGTCGGTCACCAGCTTCGTGAGGGCCTCCATATCAGCCCCCGTTCGAGGTGATCGTGAGGATGGCCTGCCCCGCTCCGATGTCGTCGCCGAGGGTGGCGTCGACACTGGCCACGGTACCGGCGCAGGGGGCCTTCACGTCGTGCTTGGCCTTCATGGCCTCCACCGAGGCGACGACCTGACCGTCGGTGACTGCATCGCCCACCTTGACGTTGATCTCCACCAGCTCGGTCTTGCCCTCGAAGGGGGAGTAGACCGGCGTGGTTCCTGCGGCTGCAGGAGCCGAGGCCGCCGCCGGCGCGCCGCCCACGCCCTCCGGCGGTGCGATCGTCACCTGGAAGGTCCGTGTGGAGGATCCCTCGGCCACGGTGCAGGTGGTGGTCACGGGGCCGGTAAAGGCCGGGGCCGCCGCTGCTGCCGGTGCGGCCTTGGCCGCAGGTTCGTCCACCGTCTTGAGCGGCAGCACGATCTTCGGCCGGCCGGTCAGCAGGCGGATACCCTCGTTGAGCTCCATGTTCTTGCCCGGAACGATGGCCGCGGCCACCAGGAAGGTATTCTCGTCGGTGGTCTCGAGACCACGTTCGTGCAGCGCCTGCCTCGCGGGGGCCAGACTGTCCGGCGCCGCCTCCAGGGGATCGCCCTCGAAGGGCGGCATCTCCAGCTGCTCGGCGGCCATCTTCACCACGTGGGGGTCCGAGGGCAGGGGCGTGCGGCCGAAGTAACCCAGCACCGACATGCCGTAGCCGCGGTCCATCTTCTTCCACCGACCGTGCAGCACGTTGTTGAAGGCCTGCAGCCAGTACTGCTGGCTGCCGGGGGTGACGCTGGTCCAGGCACCGCCTGCCTGCACCACCACGGGAAATTCGGCCAGCACCTGGTCGTATTTGTTGAGGATGCCCGCTTCCTTCATCATGTGCACGTTGGGGCCGATGGCGCCGCCGGGCATGGGGAAGCCCACCACGCGCGCGTCGGCGGTGGTCGTGACCGGGTTGAAGTAGTAGTCATGCATGCCGTCGATCAGCAGGTTCTCGATCTCGGCCATGCGCGAGACATCGAGGTCCAGGGTGTAGCCGGTGCCCTTGAGGCCGTGGGCCATGGAGCGCACGTCGGGCTGCACGGTACCGGAAGCCAGGGGCCGCACCGAGAGGTCGACCCCGTCGACGCCGCCCTCGATGCCGGCCATGTACTGCGCAACAGCGGTGCTGGCCGTGTCGTGGGAGTGCTGCCACAAGAGCACCTCGGGCGGCAGGATCGCGCGGATGCCCTTGGCGGTCTTGTAGACGGTCATGGGGTCGGTGGTGCCCGAGGCGTCCTTCATGCACAGCGAATCGAAATGCAGGCCGCTCTTGAGCAGGCGTTCGACCACGGCGATGTAGAACTCCGGCGTGTGGACCTTGTCGTCGGCGAACGGCAGGCCCATCATCGACACGCAGACCTGGTGGTGCATGCCGGAATCGACGATGGGCTGACCGGTCTTGACCAGGTTGTCCACGTCGTTCATGAAGTCGAAGTTACGGTCCCAGGTGGTGTTGTGCTTGGCCATGAGCTGGGCCTGCATGGTGAGAGCCGGCAGTCCCTGGGTCGTGAGAGTCACGCCGCTCACCGAGCGCGTAAGGATCTGCAGATCGCATTCGGGTCCCACTGCATCGCGCATCTTGTCCTGGCAGACGAACGGGTCCTCGCCCACGTAGAAGTAGGGTGCCTGGAAGCGCGCGCCACCGCCGAACTCGAAATGCCGGATCCCCGCCCGCTGTGCCGAGAACTCCATGGCCGGCAGGATGTCCTGCAACCTTACTTTACCGCCAAACGCACTCTGAAGACCGTCGCGGAACGCCGTGAACATGACCCTGATCGTCTTGGGCTTATCCGTGGAAATCATGACTTCTCCTCGATCTTCGTGACCCGGGCGCCGGGCAGGACGGTGGCTACGGAACTGGTGATGGCGGCCACGAGGCTGGCCTCGATGGTCGACCTTCGTTCGGGGAACAGGAATGTGATGAGCTGCATGAGTCCCGCCAGCAGCGAGAGCAGGGCGAACACCGCCAGGAACGCGATGCCGCACGCGGTGAGGAGATTCACGAGTTTACCTTTCTGTCCAGATCGAGAGGACGGGGGGCGCCGCGCTTGGATCCTCGTCATCAGCCTGAATGGCGGATGCGGGTGGCTACGCCTGGCTCGATCCGTTTTGTGGAGAATGTCACCGAGGCCGCGAGAGTGCAAGTCTGGAGATCGAGCCGTAGGCGGCTAGATAGAAACCTCGATTTCGATCCACCCCGCCACGATCGCCGCCAGGGACAGCGCCGAGACGAGGATCCAGAGAATCACCGCCGCTGCGAGGGGTCGTGGGCCGATCTGCTGCAGGCTGGCGCGGGTGAGTCCCGCACCGATGAGGAAGAGCGTCGCCGTCATGAGGAATTGACCGGCATCGGCCATCCGATCCCACCACACTTCGCCACCGGGCGCCGTGGAACGCACCAGTGCCGCCAGCAGGAAGCCGCCGAGGAACCAGGGAATCCTGGCCCCGCTCTTCGATCCGGCGAATCGCGCGCAGCCGAACGACAGCGGCAGGATCCAGAGCGCCCGGGTCAGCTTGACGGTCGTGGCCACGGCGAGGGCCTGGGCGCCGAAGATGGCGGCGGCGCCCACCACGCTGCTCGTGTCGTGGATGGCGATGGCGGCCCAGAGGCCGAATGCCGTCTGGTCGAGGCCGAGCCAGGCTCCCAGGTAGGGAAAGATCAGCAGGCCGACGGCGTTGAGCAGGAAGACGATGGCCAGGGAGGCGGCCGTGTTCGCCGGGGTGGCGCCGATGGCCGGAGCGATCGCAGCGATGGCGCTGCCACCGCAGATGGCCGTGCCACTGCTCAGGAGCGTCGTCAGTTCGCGGCTCACGCGCAACACCCGGCCCAGCAGCAAGCCGAGGGTCATGGTCACGACGATGGTGATCAGCGTGAAGCCCACCGACGCGCTGCCCACCTCGAGAACCAGTTGCAGGCGGAGGCCGAAGCCGAGGAGGATGACGGCTGCTTGGAGCAGGTACTTCGAGAGCGTACCCGTGAACACGGACCGGGGGTTGCCGGCGGTCAGGGAAATGGCCGCGCCGATCAGCAGCGCGACCGCGGGCGAGCCCGAGACAGCGGCGACGGCGACGGCGCCGAGCGGCCAGGACCAGGTGTTGTCGACCAGGCGTCGGATCACTTCAGCAGGGCGATCCGACGGCACGCGATCCGCCCATCGGCAACCATGCGCACCAGGTAGGTGCCTGACGCAGCGGCCCGTCCCTGATCCGAACGACCGTCCCACCAGCGTTCGTGCGCGCCGGCGGGCAGCGACTCGGCGACCAGCGTCCGCACGAGCCGTCCGCGCAGATCGAACACCACGAGGTCGACCGGTCCGCTGGACGCGAGGTCGAAGCGGATGCAGGTCCGAGGATTGAACGGGTTGGGCTGCGCGTGGTGCAGGCGAGTGAGCAGTGAGGAGGGCGCTTCTTCGGGAGCGGCGGCGATTACGTCGCAGGCCACGGGCCGGGCGCCGATCAAACCACAGGTCGGCTGGTCGGCCGGGGCGCAGGGCGAACCCGCGTCGAGAGTGTAGGGGTCGTCGGGATTCAGGTCGCCGCAGAAGAGCGGGTCGGCGGAGATGTTGCCCTCGGTGCCGAGCTGGTCGGCGATGCAGCCATCCCAGTTTCCGTTGTGGTTGTCGAAGAGGTTGCTGCAGTGGAGGTCGACCATGCCGCCGCTACTGCAATAGACGGCGCGGCCAATCTGGGAGAAGGCCACGATGGAGTTGCCGACCGTGGCGTGGGCCGCCTCTTCCACGGTGATGATGCCCAGGCTGAGCTGGTCGCGATTGGCCACGAAGGTGCAGCCGGTGACGGTGGCCGTGCTCCGGCCGCCGGCATAGATACCCGCGCCCCGCGCCGCGGCCCTGTTGGCCACGAAGAGGCTGCCGCTGATCTCCAATGACGAGCTGTCCGCCAATGCGATGGCGGCGCCGAGGTTGGCCTCGTTGCCCTCGAAGATGCAGTCGACCACCACGACGGTGGCTTTGTCGCTGTACAATGCGCCACCGTTCATGAAGGTGCCCCCGGTGGCGATGTTGTCGGTGAACACGCAGCGTTCGATGGTGAGGCCGCATTCGCGCACGTAGATTCCGGAGCCGCGTTGCTCGCGACCACCCCGCACCGTCACGCCCGAAAGCACGGCCCCGGGGCCACCGCCCTGATTCAGGTAGAACGCCCGTTGGCGGTCGCTCTCGCTACCCTCGCTGTCGATGATGCAGGTCGCCGGGTCGCCGTTCTGTGAGCTGATCACGATGCTCTTGCCGAGGAAGGAGAGGCCGCGGTTGCCGTCTCCGGAATAGACGCCGTCGGCCAGCAGGATCGTGTCGCCGGGAGCCGCGGCGTAGATCGCTTCCTGGATGGTGGCGTACTCACCGGCGCCGTCGGCCCGGACGAGCAACACGTTCGGCTCGACACTGTCGTGCACCATGAAGGCCACGTTGTCGAAGTAGGGGGCCGGGGTTCCGTCGACGCGCGAGTTCAGGGTCCAGTTCCGCACGCCCAGGGCGATCTGCACGTAGGCGGCGTCCGGCACCAGCAGGTCGGTGACGTTGAGGAATGGACGGACGTAGGTGGGGTCGCCCCAGAGACCGATCTCGTGGGATTGCCACTCCGACCAGCCGACGAGCCCATCGGCGTCGTCGGTGGAACGCAGGCGCCAGGTGGGGAAGATGTATGGCGCGCCCCACTCGAGGGGCGCGTGGACGTAGACATCGTAGGCGAGCAGCGCTCCACCGATACCACCGGGCGGCAGGGCGATGATCGGCGAGCGGATCTCGTTGTCGATGCCCGAGTAGACTTCGCCCAGGCCGCGTCCGGGCGTTACAATGAAGCCGTCGGGCCCATAACACCATGAAATGCATGGAGATCCGTCGGAGTCTGGCTCCACCTCGCCATCGTCGATGAACGCCACCTGCGGCGTGAGGTTGTCGGCATCGGGATCGAGATCGCCGAGCTGTTGCCAGACCTTGGCATAGTCGCCCACGCCGCGCAGTGGCACCGGCGTCCACTGCAGGTCGGATCCGGGCTCGGCCGTCTCCACCTGGCCGATGAGCACCTCGCCGTCGCCCTGGTCGAAGGTGACGGTGATGTTGTCGATCTGGCAGCCCCCTGCCGCCGTGGGCCACAGGCAATCCTCGTCGGAGAAGGCGCCGTCGGTGGCGACCAGCCAGCGCAGATGGACCTCGCCACCCGGGAGGTAGTCGGCCGGCGTCAGGGCGTGGGTCTCGTCGAGCTGGTAGCCGACGAGCAGTCCGGTGAAATCGGCGAAGAAGACCGGCGGCTGGGTGGCGGTGTCGACCTGGAGAAGGAGGAAGTCGTAACTCGGTTCGAGGTCGAGATTGAGGTCGGCGCGTACGCGGATCGTGCAACCCAGGGTGGTGTCGGCCACGCTGCCGGACCAGGCCAGGAGCTGATTCCAGTTGTTGCCCACGCCCTCGGGGGGATCGTTGGGGGCGCACGGCGGGAAGAGGTCGCCGCACCACCAGGCGTGGTTGTCCGTGATGGTGTCGAGGTTGGCGGCGTTGAAGGTGCTGGCGCTCCAGTGGACGGTGTCGTCCTGGGTGAGGTCGACGCTGGTCCAGCCTTGCCAGTCGGGCTGGCCGTCGGCGGTCTCGAACTTGCCGGAGAGGGCGCCGGGGCCGCCGAGGAGGAAGGTGGTGTCGGCGGGAACGACGGTCGGTACTGGCTCAGCGGGCCGCTGAGCGCGGACGTCGACCAGCTCGGGAAGAACGTCGACATCCCGTGCGAACGCCGGAGCGAGCGCGAGCAGAAGAATCGCAGAAACCAGGATGGTCGGCTTCATCATGAAGCCCCTTTATGCGCGAGCGTGGGTGACGACGACCAGCGGGCATTGTACCACGTTCGGGTCGGGCCGGGACGTTGGCGGCGAATCCTTCGCTGATCAGGCGCCTCGAGCGGTCACTTCAGAAGGGACAGACGGCGGCACTCGACGCGGCCGGCAGCCAGCATGCGCACCAGGTAGGTGCCCGAGGCTGCGGCGCGCCCCTCGTCGGTGTGTCCGTCCCAGGCGCGCTCGTGGGCGCCGGCCGGCAGGTCGCCCGCGACCAGCGATCGGACCCGGCGGCCACGGAGGTCGAAGATCGCCACCTCGACACGGCCGGGCGCGGCCAGCTCGAAGCGGATCCGCGTGCGGGGGTTGAAGGGGTTGGGGGACGGGGGCAGCAATCGGGTGGCGAGGAGGATCTGTTCGCCATCGGGCACGTCCAGCGAGGAATCGCAGGCCACCGGGCGCGCGCCGATGAGGCCGCAGGTCGGCTGGTGCTCCGGGGCGCAGGGCGAGCCGGTATCGATGGTGTATGGATCGTCCGGCTGCTCGTCGAGGCAGAAGAGCGGATCGGCGGAGAAGTTGCCGTCCACGCCCAGCTGGTCGGCGATGAGGCCGGTCCAGTCGCCGTTCCAGTTGTCGAAGAGGTCGCAGCAGGCGAAATCCGGCTCGGCTCCCTCACCGCCGCTGAAAGCGCTGCCGAGCTGGGTGAAGGCGATGATCGTGTTGCGGAAGCGTGCCAGGCCAGGTCCGTAGACCACGATGACGCCCTGATTGAGCTGTTCGCGATTGTCCACGAAGGTGCAGCCGTCCACCGTGATCTGGTTGCCGTGACCACGCCAGATGCCCGAGCCCTGATCGAGGGCCTTGTTGCCGCGGAACACGCTGCCGCTGACCTCGAGTTCGACGCCGGTGGCGCAGGCGATGGCAGCGCCGCGATCGGCCTCGTTGTCCACGAAGGTGCAGTCGCGGATCACAAGGTCGGCGATGGTGCCGTAGATCGCGCCGCCATTGCGGCCCCAGCCTACGGTCAGGTTCTGTTCGAGCACGCAGCGTTCCAGGGTGAGGCCGCTCCGGTTCACGTAGACGCCGCCGCCGTACCGCTCGGCGCCGCCGCGGAGCGTGACGCCGGCCACCACCGAGCCGGGGCCGCCCACATTGGTGAGGTAGAAAACCCGGTGGCGGTCGGCGTCGCTTCCCTCGGCATCGATGATGCAGACCCCAGGGTCGCCGCTCGCCGAGGCGATCACGATGTTCTTGCCCAGGAACGAGAGGTCGCGATTGCCGCCACCGGTGTAGACGCCGTCGGCCAGCAGGATCGTGTCGCCGGATGCGGCGGCGAAGACGGCCTCCTGGATGGTGGGGAAATCGCCGGCGCCGTCGGCGCGGACGTTGAACACGGTGGGTGACGGGTCGTCGTGAACCATGAAGGCCACGTTGTCGAAATAGGGTGCCGGGGTTCCGTCGTCGCCGCCGGAGTGGTAGTAGTTGTAGGCTCCCAGAGATATTTGCACGTAGGTGGCGTCCGGCACCAGCAGATCGGTGACGTTGTTGACGGGGCGCGCGTAGTCGGGCCCTCCCCATAGGGAGATACCGTGGGTTCGCCATTCCGACCAGCCGTCATTGCCCGTCGGATCGTCGGTGGAACGCAGGTGCCAGGTGGGGAGGATGCGGGGGGTTCCGGCCCGGTTCTCGGAGTGCACGTACACGTCGAATGCGAGCAAGGCGCCGGCAATTCCAGCTGGCGGCAGGGGCAGTGCGGGCGACCAGATCTCGTTGTCGATGCCCACGTGGGTCTCGGCCAGCCCGTGCCCGGGCGGTACGATGAAGCCGCCGGGACCGTAGCACCAGGTGATGCACGGCGAGCCGTCAGATGCGGGCTCCACCTCACCGTCGTCGATGAACGCCACCTGCGGGGTGGCGTTGTCAGCATCGGGGTCGAGATCTTCGAGGATGGGCCAGACCTGGGCGTAGTCGCCCACGCCCGGCACCACTGTCGGTATCCACTGCAACGGCGTGCCGGGCTCGCAGGTCTCCACGGTACCCACCATCTGTTCGCCGGCGCCCTGGTCGAAGGTTACGATGGTGTTGTCGATCTGGCAGCCGCCCGCGCTGGGCCAGAGACTGTCCTCGTCGGAAAACGCGCCGTCGGTGACCACCAGCCAGCGCAGCTGGATCGCGCCATCCACGTAGTCGGCCGGGGTCGCGACGTGGCTCACGTCCACCTCGTAACCTACCTGCGTCGACCAGAATTCGTCGAGGTTCAGGGGATAGGGCTCTGTGATCACCTGCAGGTACAGGAAGTCGTAGGCCGGCTCGAGATCCGAGTTCAGGATGGCCCTCACCCGGACCGTGCAATCGCTGGCGGGGTCAGGCACGGCGCCCGACCAGGTGAGCAACTCGTACCAGTTGTTGCCCACGCCCTCGGGCGGGTCGTTGGGGGCGCAAGCCTCGAAGATGTCGCCGCACCACCAGGCGTGGTTGTCCGCGATGGTGTCGAGGTTGGCGGCATTGAAGGTGCTCACCGACCAGTGGTGCTCGGTGGGCTGGGTGAGGTCGATGCTGGTCCAGCCTTGCCAGTCAGGCTGACCCATGGCGTCCTCGAACTTGCCGGTGAGGGTGCCGGGGCCGCCGAGGATCCAGGTGGTGTCGGCTGGGACGGCGAGGGGATCGGCGTTGGGCGCGGCAAGATCGCTGACATTGACCAGTTCGGGTCGGGAATCGACCTCTCGGCCGCTGGCCGGGCCCATCGCCAGCACCAGCGTCACAATCAGCAATAATCCAGCTTTCATGTCGAAATCCCTCATCCGGTGGTTTTCATGGCCGTCGCGACGACCATGATACCACGGATGGAGCCCCGCCGGTGCTACCTCCCCCGCCCGAACCTCAGCATTGGCAATCCATACCAGGCCAGCGACGCCCCGGCGACGATGGCGGCGCAGGCGATCCACGCCGCCGGCGGCACGGTGCCCAGTTCGTCGGCCGACACGCCGCCGCGGCCGACCCACCAGCCGAGGCCGAAGAGTGCGATCCCTGCGGGAGACACCATGATCAGATGGCGCATCCGCAGGGGCCCGGCCTCGATCGTCGGGGCGGCCGGTCGCACGGTTGCTTCCATGTCGGCTTCCTCGGGAATGGACATCAGCACGGTGTCGCGCCAACCGGTACCGGGAGTCGGCGTCTCGGAGTCGCGAAAAGTGCCGGAGTTCCGTAGCAGCCGGCCGACGTTCTTGCGTTCCTCAGTCATGATCATTCTCCAGGACGAGACGCAGGCGCGTGAGCGCCCGGTGACTGCGTACCTTGGCGGCCGTCGCGCTGATGTTCAGCCGTTCGGCGACCTCGGCCACCGGCAGTTCCTCCAGGTAGCGGAGGGCCAGCACCTCGCGGTCGCGGTCGCTCAGGCGGTGGAGTGCGGCGCGCACTCGGTCGGCCGTCTCCTTGCGTTCGAGGGTGCTCAGCTGGTCCTCGGCGCCGTCGGGTGTGCGGACGGCGATCTCCAGCGGCGCCGTTCGGCCGTCCTCGCGCCGCTCCTTCTCGGCCTGTCGCAGCCCCTCGCGCCAGGCGATCCGGTAGAGCCAGGTCGACAGTCGGCTCTCGCCGCGGAATTCGGGCAGCGCCTTCAGCGCCCGCTGAAACACGCGCGACATGACCTCGTCCTGCTCGCGCACGCGCAGGCGGGCCAGCACGCCGGCCACGAGGTCTTCCCAGTCGTCGATGAAACGGGCGGCCCGGCGACGGTCGAGGGGCAGGTACCGGTCGACGCGCTCGTGGGGTTCGGTCCGCAGTTGATTCAGCGCCAGCGTGCTCATGCCTCCTTGGACCCGCGAACCGCGTGATCGGTTACAGGTCGA
>PIVY01000327.1 GCA_003353795.1 bacterium | reverse complement strand
ACTGCTCGCCGGCACGGCGCTGGTGATCAACGATGTCTGCTACGACCCCGTCGGCGCCGACGCCGGCGCCGAGTTCGTGGAGATCTACAACGGGGAAAACCAGGCTCTGCCGCTGGTCGGCTGTCGGCTGGAGTTCGCCAACGGTTCGGGCGAGGTGCGGTGGGAGATCCGCTGGGCTGCAACGGCCGGCGATACCATCGCCGCCGGCGCATGCTTCCTGATCGCCGACGCGGGCTGGACGGGGCCGCCGGCCGGAGCCGTCGTGTCGCTGGCCCTGCAGAATGGCCCCGACGCGGTGCGCCTCGTGCTTCCCGACGGGACCACCGACACCGTGGGCTGGGGCGACCTGACCGCGCCCGAGCTCAGCGAAGGCTCCCCGGCGGACGACGTGTCCGGCGCGGCGCTGGCACGCCGGCCCGACGGACACGATACCCACGACAACGCGGCCGATCTCCTTGCAGCCGAACCCACGCCCGGGTCGCTCAACTGGCCGGATTTCGCGCCCCGCCTGGTGTCCTGGAACTGGCAGCCACCGATGGTGGCGGTGGTGGGAGGGACCCTGACCGGACGGCTCGAGATCCGGAACGACGGGCGCTGGGATCTGGCTGGTAGCGAATTGCGAATGCAAGTCGGCGGCGCGGCTGCAACGGCGGCCATGGCGACGGTTCCGCCTGACAGCACCGGCATGGTGAACCTGGTCCTGACCGTCACCGAAGCGGGTCGCCTCTCAGCGACGGCGGTCCTCACCACTGACTCTACCGGCGATGCGCAGACCTGGGATCTCGGCCTTGTTCACGTGGGGCCGGCCGCGCTGCAGATCGCCGAGGTCATGGCCGCGCCGTCGGCGGGTGGTGAGTGGTGCGAGATCGTCAACCTGGACGTGGTCCCCCGGAACCTCTCCGATCTGAGCCTGCGCGACGAGGACGGAGCCTGGCGCAGTCTGCCCGATCTGGTGCTGGCTCCGGGGGACTGCCGTCTCCTGGCCCAGGATCCCCAGGCGCTCGTTGCCTGGCTGGCGGACCTGGCTGGGGCCGGGGTGGTGCTCTCCTGCGATCCGGCGCCGCCGGTGGCCATGGGCGGCTGGCCGTCGTTGAACAACTCGGCACCGGCGTCGCGGGAGTTCGCCGATCGCCTCTACCTGGCGGACGAAGACGGTACGGTGATGGACTTCGTCACCGTGGGGCTCGGCTCGGGCCGCGCGCCCGCCGGACGTAGCCTGGAACGGGGCGGTGACGGCAGCTGGCGTCCCGCCACCGCGCTGGCGGGAGCCACTCCGGGTTGCCGACCGGCGACTGCTGCGAACGTGGCGGCCGGTGAGGTCCGTCTGGTTCCCAATCCCTTCGCTCGCGATACCGGCGACGGCGCCGTGCACGCCTATCTCGAAGTGCCTGCCACGGCCGCGGGGTACGAGCTACGCATCTTCGATCTGTGGGGGCGCACCGTGCGCGACCTCGGGGGCGACGATCTCGGACCGGGATCCCGGGAGGCGATCTGGGACGGTCGCGACGAGAACGGGTCGCCCCTGCCCGCGGGCGGATACGTCGTGGTGGTGCGGTGGCGGGGTGCCGAGGGAGCCGTCTGGTCGGCGACCCGGAAGCTGGTGGTCATCCGGGAGAGCGGCCGTTGATGCGGGCGACCGTGATCATGGTCGTGCTGGTCGTGGTGGTCGCACCGGTGAACGCCGGCGGTCTGCGGGACCTGGCGGATGCGTGGTTGATTCCGGCGCCTGCGGTCCGCGATCTCCTGGATGTGGCCGCCCCACGGGTTTCGGGCTGGTCGTTGGCCGTGAGCCAGGGCCGGCTGTTCGATCTGGACGCGCTGCCACAACTGGGGTTGATGGTCGGACGCCACTGGCCGCGGGCGACCTGCCGCCTGCACTGGGAACGCCTCGGACGATCCCTGTACCGGGAAGACCTCGCCCGGTTGGAGGTGCTGGTCGGCGGACGCTGGCGGGTCGGCTGCGAGATGGGCGTCGACCGGCTGGCCCTGGCCGACGACGAGGCGCGCCTGCAGGCCGCGGGAGACGTGCGCATTCAGGGGCGCCTGGGCGCAGCGCTGCTGATGGATATCTGGTGGCCACTGACCGATTCCCCGGCCTGG
>PIVY01000938.1 GCA_003353795.1 bacterium | reverse complement strand
CTGGGCCAAGTTCATGGGACAGATCACCGACGAGAAGGGTGACGAGGATTTCGTCCGCCCGCCGGCCATCATCGAGAAGCGCGCTTGCCTGGTCTCGGGTCTTCTGGCTACAACGGCCTGCGATTCCACTGTGGTCGAGGTCTTCCTGCCGGGGAGTTTCCCGCAGACCGTCTGCGACGTTCACGGCGGCGAGTTGCACGACCTGTCCGGCGTGGACAAAGGGTTCGATACACTCGATCAATCCGACGACGACTTCTGACCTCCGACGGCCGGCTTACTCGGGTTCCAGGACCTCGAGGATCGCCGGGACCGACCCGATCGCGGCGTCGTGGATCGCCACGGCTCCGGCGAGGCGCCGCAGCGCCCTGTCGCGCCCCTCTCCGGCCGGCGCCCGCAGCAGTGCCAGGGGCTGACCGGCGGCGACCTCCTGGCCGGTGGCCGCGAGCCAGTCGATCCCCACGGCGTGATCGATGGTGTCCTCCACCTGCAGGCGCGCTCCTCCGAGATCCGC
>PIVY01000937.1 GCA_003353795.1 bacterium | reverse complement strand
ATTGCGAACCTTCAACTGGCTCTCGATCACCGCGGGGATATGCGAAGAGGTCCTCTATCGCGGACTGCTCATGACGGCGCTGGCGACGGTGATCGGCCTCTGGCCGGCGGTCCTGCTGAGCTCGGTGGTCTTCGGCGTCGGCCACGCCTACCAGGGCCCCGGCGGCATCCTGCGCACCGGGCTGGTGGGCCTTGTCATGGCGCTGGTGGTGGTGTTCACCGGATCGCTGCTGGCGGCCATGGTGATTCACGCGGTGCTGGACATCGTGCAGGGGCGGCTGGTGTGGGTGGCGGTCAACGGAGATCGTGGATCGTCCGCGTTCGAGGAAGATACGGTCCAGAGCCCGGTGTGACCGCGAGCGTCAACCCCGCTCCCGGTACCACTGCATGGTTGCGGCGATACCCTCGGCAAGAGGCGTGGGATCGCTCCAGAACCGGGACGCGAAACTCGAGTGGTCCACCAGGAACGGCCGCCGCCACAGGTAGAGCATCTCGCCCATCTCGCGCATGTT
>PIVY01000936.1 GCA_003353795.1 bacterium | reverse complement strand
CCACGGGCTTTTCGAGGAAGATAGATACGCCCCGGGTCGCCGACGTGGTGTTGGGGTCGCCGGCGGTGATCGAAAGCAAACCATGGTTGCAGATCTCGGCCGTGGGCTGAATGTAGAGCCCGCCGGGCTGGTTGAGGAAGCTGCCGTCGCCCTCGGCCATGGTCAGTTCGATGACGGCCGGTGTGTCGCTCTTATCGCCCTCTTTGCCGACCTGGAGCAGGCCGTCGATACGCATGTCCGCGACAATGTCATCCGGCGGATGGGCTCTGCCGATCCGCGAGCCGCCGCGCATTTCGAGGGCAGCCTCTTCGCGGACCCACACATACGGCTCGAACTTCCCGAACCCGCGCTTGCTGAGTTTCTTCAGGGCGATCCGCGTCTGGAGGGTGGCGTTGGTCCGAAGGCTGGCTTCCGGCGCCAGTACGAGCCGGCCGGACTCCACGGTCACGCCATCGACCAGGTCATACTGCCGGGTCACGAAGGTGACGCTCGCGCCGCCGTCCTTGCGCAC
>PIVY01000935.1 GCA_003353795.1 bacterium | reverse complement strand
TCACCCGACGGTAGGTTTCCAGATAGGGCCAACTGCCAGAGAGTTCCACCAGCACACGCCGAGCACGCTCGGTCACCCGGGCGGCAACCTTGATCAGTCGGGTCTGCCACGTGCAAGGCTGTCCCTCGCCGAGCGGGTCGCGTTGGCGGCGGCGGTTGTGATGCTGCCGACGAGCCTTCTGGTCGAGGGCTTCGACGGGCACTTCGGCGTCCTCCGGCTCAGGCGGCGGATCGGCGATCAGACGACGGAGCCGGGCCAGCAGGTTGTACGCCGTGCCGTGCATGTACAAGCGAAAGAGATTCGCCATGTAACGTTCGTCGCTGAGCCGATCCGCCAGCAGGCCGCACTTGAGTTCCTTGTTACGGTTCTCGCTCTCGCCCCGATCGGCGTAGGCGTCATAGGCCGCGCCGGGCAACACGAAGGCGCCCGGCCGATTGGTCACCACGGCGCGACGGTTCGTGCCTTGACCGTTTGCTTCGCACTTGACGACGATCCAACGCTGGGCCGGCCA
>PIVY01000934.1 GCA_003353795.1 bacterium | reverse complement strand
GACCGCGAACTGGCCCGACGCAACGAAACCCGGGCCGACTACCAGCGCAACCGCGCCCTCTACGAACGGGACGCCATCTCCCTGCGCGACCTCGAGGTGGTGCGCCGCCAGTTCGAGGTGGCCGAGGCGAACCTGCGCCAGGCCGAGAAGGCCGTCGAGGATACCCGGCTCTACGCGCCGTTCGACGGCAAGATCGCGGGCAGGCTCGTGGAGAATCAGGAGAACGTCACGGCGAAGCAGCCGGTCGTGGCCTTCCACGACGACTCCAGCCTCGAGATCCGCGCCAGCTTCCCGGAGAGCGATTTCCTGCGGATCCGTGACCTCGGCACGGTGGAGCAGATGACCGAGAGGCTGACGCCGCGAGTCGAGATCTCGGCCGCGGGCGACCAGCCCATCGATGCCTGGGTCAAGGAACTGCGCACCACCGCCGATCCCGTCACCCGCACCTACGACGTGACGCTGGGATTCGATCCTCCCACCGGCCAGGCCATCACCTCGGGCATGACCGCCCG
>PIVY01000026.1 GCA_003353795.1 bacterium | reverse complement strand
TGCAGTTCCGATGACGAGGTCCCGCCTCTATCTCCCACCGAAGTCGCCATGCAGTCAGTCTTCGTCAGCGGCGAGGGCGGCTACCATACCTACCGCATCCCGTCGCTCCTGGTGACCGGTTCCGGCACCGCCCTCGCCTTCGTCGAAGGGCGTCGAAACAGCCGCAGCGATCACGGCGACATCGACGTGCTGCTGCGCCGGTCGCTCGACGGCGGCGCGACCTGGTCGCCGCCGCAAGTGGTCGCCGACATGGGTGTCGACACCATCGGCAATCCCACGGCGGTGGAGGACCGGGACACCGGCACGATCTTGCTGCTCATGACCTGGAATCTGGCCGACGACCGGGAGCGGGACGTGGTGCGCGGCGAGGCCCGCGATACGCGACGAGTGTTCGCCGTCTCCAGCGACGACGACGGCGCCACGTGGTCGATGCCTCTCGAGATCACCGGCCAGGTGAAGGCGCCCGACATGCGCTGGATCGGCACTGGTCCTGGCGTTGGAATTCAGCTTCGTGGCGGGCCACACGCCGGTCGGCTCGTGATCCCCTGCGACCACAGCTACCCGCAGCCGGGCGGCAAGCTGGACGGCATCGAGGCCGCGTTCGGCGGTCACGTCTTCTTCAGCGACGACCACGGAGCGACCTGGCAGATGGGCGGCACGATCCGGCCCGACATGGGCGAGCCCCAGATCGTGGAGCTGACCGAGCCTGCCGGCGCGATCCTGGCGAACTTGCGGGCGTTCACCGGGCGTGGTCGGCGAAACCAGGCGACCAGTTCGGACGGCGGCGTCTCTTTCACCCCGCCCCGTGACCATCGCACGCTCGTGGAGCCGGTCTGCCAGGCCAGCATCTTGCGCTACTCATGGCCGGGCGAATCGACAGGTGACCTGATCCTGTTCAGCAATCCGGCCGGTCAGAAGCGGGAGAACCTGGTGGTGCGGGCGAGCCGGGACGGGGGCCGGAGCTGGCCCGCAGCCCGATCGGTCCACCCAGGACCGGCGGCCTACTCCTGCCTGGCCAGGATGCCAGACGGCCGCGTGGGATGCCTCTTCGAGGCCGGCGACGAGCGATCGTACGAGCGGGTCGATTTCGTCACGTTCTCTCTGGAAGCCATCATGCCTTGACTCACCAGGTCTCGTCATTGAACTGCACGGGCAGGACCACGAGGGAGTCGCCGACTTGGCGAGTGACCTCGATCTGCGCCAAGGAGTCGACGCGGACGTGATAGTTGACGTCAACGTTTCCCGAATACACGCGCGGTACGATATGCACGGAATGCAAACGGACCCGGACCTCGTTTTTCTGCGGCTGCTCGGCGAGTTCCTCGACGAGCCGGTACCCGCCGAACGGACGTTCACCGGGCTGGGCATGATCGATGTGGAGATAGCGCCGGCCCGGCTCCACGTCGAAATCGGCCATGAAGATGGAAGGGAGATTGTGGTGGTCCACCGCCCCCTCCAGATCGATGGGGCCGGTGTAGAATCGGCAGCCGGGCTGAAAGTAGTCCTCGATCTGCACTGGAGGTGTACAATCGTCCTCGCTGCAGCCGACGAGCAGCATGGCGAAGACGACGAGGAACGAGGTGAGCAGGATGCGCTGGGGAGCCACGATGAAAACCTCCGATCATCATTGAACAGCGATCCCGCCGCCGGTTCCAGAATTTGTTAGATCCCATGGCAATAGTGGGATATCTTTGAACGGCCGTTGTCGAACCCGTCCCCGAAAGGACCGCCTCCATGCTCGCAGCCGCCCTCGACCGCCGACTCCGCAGCCTCGGGCATCTCGTGGGAAACACGCCCCTGCTGGGCATCGATTTCAGTTACGGCGGTTGCCGGCGCACCATCTACGCCAAGGCCGAGAATCTCAACATGACGGGCAGCATCAAGGACCGCATGGCCCTGCACATCCTGCGCAGGGGTTACGAGCGGGCCCTGCTGAACCCGGGCAGTCTCATCGTCGAGGCCACCAGCGGCAACACCGGCATCTCGTTCTCCGCCATCGGCAAGGCGCTGGGCCATCCGGTGTCGATCTTCATGCCCGACTGGATGAGCGCCGAGCGCATCAACCTCATCCGCAGTCTGGGCGCCGACATCCGCCTGGTATCTCGTGAGGAGGACGGTTTCCTGGGCAGCATCAAGCTGGCCGAGGAGCTGGCCGAGTCGCGGCCGGACACCTTCCTGCCACGCCAGTTCTCCAACGTCGACAACTGCGACGCCCACGCCATGGGCACCGGTCCGGAAATCTGGTGGCAGCTGCGGTTCCTGGGCCACAAGCCCGATGCGCTGGTGGCCGGCGTGGGCACCGGCGGCACCATCATGGGCACGGGCCGCTACCTGCGGGAGCAGAATCCGGCCATCAAGTTGCACCCGCTCGAACCGTCCAACTCCCCCACCCTGACCACCGGGCACAAGGTGGGCAAGCACCGCATCCAGGGGATCAGCGACGAGTTCATTCCCGCGATCCTCAACCTCGAGAACCTGGACGACGTGGTGTCCGTCGACGACGGCGATTCCATCATCATGGCGCAGCGGTTGGCGCAGGAACTGGGCATCGGGGTGGGCATCTCGTCGGGCGCCAATTTCCTCGGCGCGGTGAAGATCCAGGACCAGCTCGGGCCCGAGGCCGTGGTGGTCACCATGTTCCCCGACGACAACAAGAAGTACCTGAGCACCGACCTGCTCGGCGACGAGCCGGTGAAGGACGACTTCCTCTCGCCGGCCATCGAGCTGCACGGGTTCCGGGCCTACAAGCGCGTGTGCCACACCTGCTGCGACCCCATCGACTGCGTCGGGGAGGGAGCGATCCCGCTCACCGCGGAAGAGAAGCTGCCGCCGTGTCCGAGACGGGCATAGGCGCTGCTAGAACACCAGCCCGACGCCCACGAACAGACCCTCGGTGAGCTGCTCGTCGGTGATCTCCGAGGACCCCTCGCCCGTCGTACGCTTGAACGAGATCAGCTGGTATCCGCCGTGGAAGCCCACCGTCTGGTTGAGGTGGTAGGCGAAGATGAAGCTCAGGTCCCAGGTGAAGTCCGAACTGCTCGACATGCCGAAGCCGCCCACGTTGCCGCGCAGGTAACCGTGCACGAAATCCGTGAACTTGAAGTGCGCGGTGGCGCCGACCAGCAGATCCCACCAGCTGCCGTCGAGATTCACGGCCCCCTGGATCGGCACCGGATCGGACGGCGTGGAACTCCAGGTGACGGCATTCTTGTTGTCCCAGTAGCGCCCGCCGACGTCGAGCCAGAGCGCCTGGCCGGTGTCGTCGCGGGGATTGCGGCTGTCCAGGATCTTGTAGCCCACCAGCGGCTGGAGCATGGTCTGGCTGAGGTCCATGCGCACGTCAACGTTGCCCACCCGGGACGTCTGATCGACGCTGTTGAAGACTCCGTCGATGACGAAGGCCCAGTTTCGCCAGTGCGCCGTGCCCACCACCATGAAGCTGGCGTTGGTGCCGGTGGCGAGATCGTTCAGCGTGTTGCCCAGGTTGGAGCCGGCGATGTCCACGTGGTACTTGTTCAGCCACGAGTACGCATTGATGGAGAAGCTGGCGTTCTGGCTGGAAGCACCGAGGTCGCCGCGAGCCGCGAAGGCGGTGCCGGGCAGGATCAGGGCAAGAACCAGGGCGGCGGCGATGAGGTGGCGCATGGTCATGGGGTCAGCTCCTTGGGGCTCCGGCCTGGATGACACGAGTAGGAAAGGATTAACCGTCCCGGCGGTCCGGCGCAACCGCCGTCTGCGTCCGGCACGGGCACCGGTCCTTTGACTCGCACCCCGGTTGCAGTTAGCCTTGGTCTTTCCCGGATTCCACCCTCCAGCCACCGAGGAACACGATGAGCGGCCCCAACGACCCCACGAAGCCGGCCGAGTCCGGCGCCGAAGAAGCAGTCGAGAATCGTGATTTCATCCGCGAGATCGTGGCGGCCGACGTCGAGAGCGGCAAGCACGGCGGCCGCGTCCACACGCGCTTTCCGCCCGAGCCCAACGGCTACCTGCACATCGGCCATTCCAAGGCCATCCTCATCGCCTGGGGCATCGCGCAGGAATTCGGCGGCAAGTTCAACCTGCGCTTCGACGACACGAACCCGGAGAAGGAAGAGACCGAGTTCGTCGAGGGCATCCAGCGCGACGTCAAGTGGCTCGGCGCCGACTGGGATGACCGCCTCTTCCACGCCAGCGACTACTTCGACACGTTCTACGAGTGGGCGCAGGTCCTCATCCGCGAGGGCAAGGCCTACGTCTGCTCGCTCACCGAGGAAGAGGTGCGCGAGTACCGCGGCACCGTCACCGAGGCCGGCCGTCCGAGCCCCGACCGCGACCGCCCCGCCGAGGAATCCATCGACCTGATGGAACGCATGAAGAACGGCGAGTTCGAGGAGGGCAAGTACACCGTCCGCGCCAAGATCGACATGGGCCACGCCAACATGAAGATGCGCGACCCCTTGCTCTACCGGATCAAGCACATGGCGCATCATCGCACGGGCGACACCTGGCACATCTATCCCATGTACGACTACGCCCACGGCCAGGGCGACGCCATCGAGGGCATCACCCACTCCACCTGCTCGCTGGAATTCCAGGTGAACCGGCCGCTGTACGACTGGTTCATCGAGAACCTGCCCGTGCCCCACGTTCCCCATCAGTACGAGTTCGCGCGCCTGAATCTGACCCACACCGTGATGAGCAAGCGCAAGCTGCGGCTCCTGGTGGAAGACGATCACGTGACCGGCTGGGACGACCCCCGCATGCCCACCCTGGTGGCCATGCGACGCCGCGGCTACACCGCCGAGGCGATCCGCGAGTTCTGCGACCGCATCGGGGTGGCGAAGGCCGACTCCACGGTGGAGTTCTCGCTCCTCGAGTGGGCCGTGCGCGAGCATCTGAATCGCGTGGCGCCCCGGGTGATGGCCGTGCTGCGTCCCTTGAAGGTCGTGATCACCAACTATCCCGAGGGCCAGACCGAGATGGTCGAGTGCATCAACAATCCCGAGGACGACGAAGCCGGCACGCGCGAGGTGCCGTTCGGCCGCGAGCTGTGGATCGAGCGCGACGACTTCCGCGAGGAAGCGCCCCGCAAGTTCTTCCGCTTGAAGCCCGGCAGCGAGGTCCGGCTCAAGCACGCCTACTACATCACGTGCGACGAGGTGATCAAGAACGACAGCGGCGAGGTCGTCGAACTGCGTTGTTCGTACGACCCCGAATCCAGAGGCGGCTCCACGCCCGACGGCCGCAAGGTTCGCGGCACGCTGCACTGGGTGAGCTGCGACCACGCCGTGGAGGCCGAGGTGCGCCTGTACGACCATCTCTTCGCCTCGCCCTTCCCGGAGAAGGACGGCGACTTCCTCGACAACCTCAACCCGACGTCCCTCGAGGTGATCACGCACGCCAAGCTCGAGCCCATGCTCGGCGGCCTCGAGCCCGGCACCCAGGTGCAGTTCATGCGTAACGGCTACTTCTGCGTGGACACCGTGGACTCGAAACCCGGCACACCGGTGTACAACCGGACGGCCACCTTGAAGGACAGCTGGGCCAAGGCCCAGAAGAAAGGCTAGCCGGCGCACGACGTGATTACGCTGACGAACATCTCCAAGCGCTACGGTCGCCAGCTCCTGTTCGTCGAGACCGGCGTGCAGCTCAACCCGGGCGAGAAGGTGGGCCTCGTCGGCCCCAACGGCTCGGGAAAGACCACGCTATTTCGTCTGATCACTGGTGAGGAGTTGCCCGACGACGGCAAGGTCACCGTGCCGCGCCGCACCACCATCGGCTACTTCCGCCAGGACATCGGCGAGATGTCCGGTCGCTCGGTCCTCGACGAGGCCATCGCCGGCAGCGGCAACCTGGGCGACCTCCATCACGAACTGTCGGACCTCGAACTGGCCCTCGCCGATCCCGACCGCGCCCACGAGATGGAGCAGATCCTCGCGCGCTACGCCGTGGTGCAGGACGAGTACCAGTCGCACGGCGGCTACGAGCTCGAGGCGCGCGCCCGCGAGGTCCTGCAGGGCCTGGGCTTCGAGGCCGATCAGATCAACGGCGATGTGGGCGCCCTCTCGGGCGGATGGAAGATGCGCATCGGCATGGCGCGCGTACTCCTCGGCAAGCCCGACGTGCTGCTGATGGACGAGCCAACCAACCACCTGGACATCGAATCGATCCTCTGGCTCGAAACGTTCATCAAGGGCTACCCGGGCGCGGTGCTCCTGACCTGCCACGACAAGGACTTCATGAACCGCGTCGTGAGCCGCATCGTGGACATCGACGCCGGCGAGTTCATTTCCTACACCGGCAACTACGACCGCTACCTGCAGCAACGCGCGGTGATCGCCGCGAACCAGGAAGCGGCCTACGCCCGACAGCAGGCCATGCTGGCCAAGGAGCGCCGCTTCATCGACCGCTTCCAGGCCCAGGCCGCCAAGGCCGCCCAGGTGCAGAGCCGCATGAAGAAGCTCGACAAGATCGAGACCCTCGAGCCGCCTCCCCGGCGCAAGGTGGTGGAGTTCCTGTTCCGTCAGCCGGCCCGGTCGGGCGACGATGTGGTCGAGCTCAGCGATGTGAGCAAGGCCTACGGCCCGCGCACCATCTACGACCAGTTCAGCCTCAAGATCCGTCGCAACGAACGCTGGTGCGTCATGGGTCGCAACGGCGCCGGCAAGACCACGCTGCTCAAGCTGGTGGCGGGCGAAACTGCGCCCGACACCGGCACGGTCCGACTGGGCGCCTCGCTCAAGGTGGGATACTTCGCCCAGCAATCCCTCGAGCAACTCGACCCCGACCTGACCGTCTTCGACCAGATCCAGAAAGCCTTCCCCGTGACCAGTCAGGGCATCCTGCGCAGCTTGCTCGGGGCATTCCAGTTTCGCGGCGACGACGCCGACAAGCCCGTGCGCGTGCTGTCGGGCGGTGAGAAGTCGCGACTGGTGCTGGCGCGGCTGCTCTTCGATCCGCCCAATTTCCTGATCCTCGACGAGCCCACCAACCACCTCGATCTGGAGACCAAGGAGATGCTCGTCCAGGCCCTGAGCACCTTCGAGGGCACCATGCTCTTCGTGAGCCACGACCGCACGTTCCTCAAGGGGCTGAGCACCCGGGTCCTGGAGTTGCGGCCGGGAGACGGACGGGACATTCCCGCCCAGCCCCCCCTGGTGTATGATGGTGCCTACGACGAGTGGGTGACCAGTACCGGCAGCGAGGCCGCCGGCGTCCACGGCTAGGCCGATGGCTGTCAGAACCGGGAGCAGTGGCATGACCGATCCCAACAACGATCTCGATCTTCGGACCGTGCTGGAGACCAGCGACCTTGGAACCATCGCCCTGGCCGAAGGCATCCTCGAGGGCGCGGACATCGAGTACCTGGCGAAAGGCGAGGGGATCCAGGATCTGTTCGGCATGGGTCGCCTCGTGCCCGTCAACCCGGTTTCCGGCGCCGTGATGATCCAGGTGGCGGCCGAGAACGAGACCGCGGCGCGTGACCTTCTCAGCGATCTCGCCACCGAGTAGGTCCAGAGCATTCATCGGAACTGGCACGGTCGGCGACCGCCGCAGCGTTCCGGCGCGTGCCTTGTGCAACGCCACATGCGCCATGCCATCCGGGCGCCCGAATCCGCATCCCCTTGATCCACAATCCCCTACGCGACTCCGCGATTCCTGGCACGATCGTTCCTATGGGACCGGGCAACGAAGGAGTGCCCATGCGAATCATCGCCGTCGCCATGACCAAGGGCGGAGTCGGTAAGACGACCACCGCCGTGAACCTCGCCCACGGATTGGCCCTCCGCGGCCGGCGCGTGCTCCTGGTCGATACCGACACACAGGGCCAGTGCGCCAAGGCGCTGGGCGTCGAGGCCGACCTCACGTTGACCGAGATCCTCACCGGCGAGGCCACCGTGCTGGACGCCGTGGTCCGCGCCCGTCACTACCTCGACCTCGTGGCGAGCGACCATCAGCTGACCCGTGCCGCCCTGGCCATCGCGCGCCGGGAAAAGGACGGCCATCGCGTGCTGGCCGACGCCCTGGCCCCCGTGGCCGATCTCTACGACGACGCCATCCTCGACGCAGCCCCTGGCGTGGACGCCGTGGCGGTCAATGTTCTGGCCTGCGCTGACGACGTCCTCGCGCCGGTGGCCCTCAACCCCGCAGCCCTGGCCGGCGTGTACGACTTCGTCCGGCACGTGGAACGGGTCAGCCGCCACGCCGATCGGCTCTGCCTGCGCCACATCCTGCCCACCTTCCACGACCTGCGCACCAACCTTACCGGCGGCGCCCTCGGCCAACTCCGCGAGAACTTCGGCGACCTGGTCGGCCGGCCCATCAGGGTCAACGTGGACCTCGCCGAGGCCTTCGGCTGGCAGAAGTCCATCTTCGAACACGCACCGCGTTCGAGGGGGGCGACCGACTACGAGGCACTGGTCGAGACGGTATTGCTGAAAGCGGCCGCCCGGGTCTAGGATTCCCCCATGCGGCGCGGCCGGTCTCCGATTATCTAACCAGTCAGTCGATTGTTCCCGGAGACGAAGGGATCCTCATGTCCGGAAGGTGCCGTGTACTCTTTCTTTGCACCGGCAACAGCTGCCGCAGCCAGATGGCCGAGGGCTGGACCCGGCGTCTGCGCCGCGACGTGATCGAGGCCTTCTCCGCCGGGGTCGCCACCCACGGCCTCAATCCTCGCGCGGTGCAGGTGATGCAGGAAGCCGGGGTCGACATCACCGACCAGCGCTCCCAGCACATCGACGAGTTCGCCGACCAGCCCCTCGACTTCGTGGTCACCGTCTGTGGCGACGCCGCCGAGACCTGTCCCGTCTTTCCCGGCTCGACCACGGTCGTCCATCACGGCTTCGATGATCCTCCGGCGCTGACCCGGGACCTCGACGACGATGACGCGATCCTCGCCGTCTATCGCCGCGTCCGCGACGAGATTCGCGAGTACGTGACAACCCTTCCCACCAGTCTTGCAGGAGATTCTTCGTGATGGCCACAGCCACCGATACCCGCCGCATGACCAGTGTCTTCGAGCGTTACCTCACGGTCTGGGTCGGACTCTGCATCCTGGGCGGCATCGCCCTGGGCAAGCTCGCGCCGGGCGTGGCCCGCGCACTCGACGGACTCACCCTCGACGTGCAGGGCGCACCGGTGGTGTCGATCCCCATCGCCGTGTGCCTGTTCTTCATGATGTACCCCATCATGGTGAAGATCGACTTCGGACGCGTCGCGCGCGCGAGCCGCAACACCCGCCCCGTTCTCATGACCCTCTTCATCAACTGGGCCATCAAGCCGTTCACCATGGTGGGGATCGCCACGCTGTTTCTGGGCTTCGTCTTTCGCGGTTTCATCGGTCCGGAGGCCGTGGATCTGGTGAAGATGCCCTTCGGGCTCGACCTGCCCGTGGACGGAGTTCACGGTGCGGGACGGGTGGTCCTGGTCGACGGCGTCAAGATGCTGGAAGTGCCTCTCTGGCGAAGCTATCTGGCCGGCTGCATCCTGCTGGGAATCGCCCCGTGCACGGCCATGGTTCTGGTGTGGGGCTACCTCGCCCGCGGCAACGACGGCCTGACCCTGGTGATGGTGGCCATCAATTCCCTGACCATGCTGATCCTATACGGATTCCTCGGAGGCTTCCTGCTCGGGGTCGGCAGACTCCCGGTGCCATGGCAGGCGCTCCTGCTTTCCATCGGTGTCTACGTCGCTCTGCCGTTGGTGGCCGGGTACCTTTCCCGGCACTGGTTGATCGCCAGTCGCGGTGAATCCTGGTTCACGGCGAGATTCCTGCCGATCCTCACCCCGGTGACCATCGTGGCCCTGCTGATCACCCTGGTGCTTCTGTTCAGTTTCAAGGGCGACGTCATTGTGGCCAATCCCCTGACAATCGTCTGGATCGCGGTGCCGCTTTTCATCCAGACATTCCTGATCTTCGGCCTCGGGATCCTGGGAGCGCGAGTTCTAAATCTCAGCTACGAGGATGCCGCTCCAGCGGCGTTGATCGGTGCATCGAACCATTTCGAGGTGGCGATCGCCACGGCGGTGATGCTTTTCGGGCTGGGTTCAGGCGCGGCTCTTGCCACTGTGGTGGGCGTGCTCATCGAGGTCCCGCTGATGCTATGGCTGGTGAAGATCTGTCTTGGTCATCGGCACCTGTTCGCCCCTCGATGAGTGAGTGATCGGCGAGAAAACGCTCCCAGGATAATGAGAACCCGTTGTCTTTTGGGTGTAATTATCGCTTTACTAGATAATCCTCTCACAGGATGATGTTGCCGGTTCCGAGAGGCCGTCGTCATCGCGCCCAGTAGTTGGGCGTGGCGGTCGAATACCGAAATGGTCACCGAGCGTCAAAGACGGCCCTCGTGACCTAGACGGAATCCGAGTGGATTACAAGGAGGTCCAAGATGAGTAGAGTCATGTTCACGTTGCTGGTGAGCCTGGCGGTCGTGCTGTTCGCGGGTACGGCCCTGGCCGGCGCGAACATCCCCATCAATGACAACGCGAGCCTCAACCTGGGTTACCGGGTGCAAGCGCTCCTGATCAACACCGACGCGAACTTGGATAACGAGGGTGGACTCGACACCTATCGCTACTTCAAGGTCCGTCGCGGCCGGCTGCGCCTCGGCGCCAAGGTCGGCGATCGCATGACGGCGTTCTTGCAGACGGATGCGTCCAACAAGGATGTCCAGCTCATCGACGCGTTCATCAACTTCAAGGTCAGCCCCTGGCTCCAGTTCATCATGGGCCGCAACATGGCTCCGGCCAGCCGCCAGAACCTGACCTCGTCGGGCGCCCTGATGGCCATCGACCGTCCGGGCCTCGCCTACAAGTCCCTCACGTGGGGCATGCGGGCGCTGAACCGGTTCTCGAACACGACCGCGAGCGGCACCGCCGCTGGTGGCGTGACCGGGAGCCCCGACGCCGTTCGTGACAATGGTCTGACCATCTTCGGATCGAACGCATTGGGCGGCGGCGGGCTGAAGTACTACGTCGGTATGTACAACGGTATCCAGGCCGGCGTCGACGACAAGGATCGCTTCACGTTCCGCGCGCAGTACAACCTGTGGGACGCCGAGGCTGCCTATTTCCAGAGCTCCACCTACCTGGGCAAGAAGAAGACCCTGGCTCTCGGCGTCTCCTACGACACCCAGAAGGAAGTGGCCGCCAACACCTTCGAAGTGGACAAGCCGTACGCCGACTACACCTACACGACCGTCGACGTCTTCCTCGAGCTGCCTAGCTCGAACGGCAACGCGCTGACCGTCGAGGCTGCTTGGATGAACCTGGACATGAACGACACTGGCGACTTCATGAACACCCAGGGCTCCGGCTTCTACGGCCAGGCGGGCTACTACCTCAACAGCGGCTGGCAGCCGTGGGTCTGCTACGAGACCTTCGACTCGGATGCCATCGCCGATGCTGACGGGAAGAAGACGGGTAAGTTCACGCAGTTCCGCGTCGGACTGACCTACTTCCTCGAGGGCCAGCACGCGAATATCAAGCTGGGCTACGAGAGCTACAAGGCCGACCAGCCGTTCGCTGCGAGCGCCACCGAGACCGCGGACACGATCAACACGATCACCCTCGGTTTCTACACGACCTACTAATATATCGGACGACAGCAACGGGGCCCCGCGTTCGCGCGGGGCCCCGTTCTATTTGGATCCATCGTCCCCCTGTCAGCGCACGATCAACCCCGGCACCACTTTCACCACTAGCCGCATGCCGAACAGGGTGAGCGGCGGGTACAGTCCGTCCGCCAGCGACCAGCCCAGCACGTAGGCGAAGTTTCCCTGGAAGACATGCAGGAAGTTGTCGTGGTCCCAGGTACCCAGCAGCATCTGCTCGGCGTACTTCACCACCAGACTGAAGGTGGCGAATACGATCATCTGGACCACCAGGCTCTGGGTGTCGCGAACCCCCAGATAGAGCAACGTCAGGCAACCGCCGATCCACAGGAACGTGTGCATGAAGTTGTTGATCCAGGGCAGGAAGCTCATGAGCCCGATACGGTACAACAGGTAGTTTGCGAGAAAAACCGACACCGCCCAGATCCCGCCGATCCACAGGGCGGTCTTCCTCTCGGGAGGATCGATCCGTGGATTGATGACTCGGATGATCACCAGGATCGCGGCGTATATCACCAGCACACCGGCTACGCGCATCGGCGTAACTTCATATAAAGACATCACATACCTCCAGACGAGGCCCCGATAAGAGCTTGCTTGCCCATCGGTTCCCGTGCTATATCAGCCTAAAGCGGATAAAGTCAACCCGGTTTTAGCAGCGTGCGCATCCGCCCCCTCGGTCCGAGAGGAGCCTCGCCGTGCTCACACCCCAGGAACGACGTCTTCAGATCCTGCTGCGCATCCTCGCCGGCGCTTTTGGTCTGGCGATCTTTGCCTACCTGCTGCCAGCCCTCTTCGGTCCGCTGAAGCCCTTCTTCGTGAATCTTCCCTTCGTCACCAACTCGGTGGTGAAGATCGGCGTTCTGGCGCTGCTGAGCTTCTTCGCCGCGGCCGACGTGCGTCGCTACCGGCTACTTGCGGTGCTGGTGATCGCCGGCCACGTGATCAGCGAGATCGCCATGGCGGCAGTCCTCATCTGGGGCGCCACCGGCTACGACGTCGCAGTGGCCACGCGCCAGATCCCCGTTCGCGACATGATCGTTGGCGCCATGATCCTCGACGGCGTGATCCTGGCCATCCTGATCTGGTTCCACACCGCAGCAGAGAAGGCGCGCTACCAGCTGTCGTACTTCACGCCCGGCGAGTTCCGCACCGTCTGTGCCCTGGCCGAGGTGGTGGTCATGGGAGACGACGAGAAGCTCTCCCCAGAGGACGTGGCCCACAACGTCGACCGCTACCTTGCCGGCTTCCGCGCCCAGAACAAGGTGATCGCCAAGGTTGTCATGATCGGCATGGAGCTCTACCCGCTGCTCTCCTTCAAGGCGCCGTTCTCCCACCTCAGCGCCGAGGCCCGCAAACGATTCATCACCCGCCGCTTCTACCACGACGTGGAGCGTCGCCTGGTGCCCGGATTCTGGCGCGATCTCGTGCAGGGCATGATCCGCATGGCGAAGCAGCTCTCCTACCTGGGCTACTACAACGACACCCGCACCTTCGACTCGGTGGGATTCAAACCCTTCACCGAACGCAGCGACTTCGCTGCTCGCATCGCCGAACATCCCCTTCGCGAGCGGCTGCCCCTGGCCGTGTCCACCCTGACCGAACTCGGCACGGCCACTCTCGCCGGCGACGTCATCGTGGTGGGGTCGGGCGCCGGCGGCGCCGTGCTCGCCCACGACCTGGCCAGCGAGGGACGCGACGTGCTCATGCTCGAGCGCGGCGACTACGTACCGCAGGAGGAGTTCAACGAGGACGAGGTAGATATGCTCGCGCGGCTCTACGCCGACGGCGCGCTTCAGCTGACCCGCGATTTCCGCTTCCAGGTCCTGCAAGGCAACTGCGTCGGCGGCACCACCGTGGTCAATAACGCCGTGTGCTTCGACCTGCCGCCGCAGGTGCTCGAACACTGGAACTCACCTGATCTGCTCGACGGCAAACTGGATACGGACCGCGTCTGGGACGCCTTCCGCACCGCCCGGGAACTCGTGGCCGTCGAGCGCCAGGAGCACGGCCGGCTCAACCGCAGCGGACCGCGCTTCATGGAGGGACTGCGCCGCCTCGGGCTGGATCAGGCACCTCACCGCCACGGCGCCATCGAGGCCAACATCGAAGGCTGCCTGGGCTGCGGCTACTGCAACATCGGCTGCCGCTACGGCAAGAAGCTCTCGATGATCGACACCGTGCTGCCGCGGACGCAGCAGACGTTCAATCGCGACGGTCGCGAGGCGCTGCGCATCGTCGCCGAGTGCGAGGTGGTCGAGATCCACAGCTCCGGCGGCCGGGTCACCGGCATCACCTGCCAGGCGCGCGACGGCAAGAAGGTGCGGGTCACGGGCAACACCTACGTGCTGTCCGCAGGCGCCGTGTCGTCGAGCATGCTTCTGTTGAAGTCGAAGCTCGGCGGCGACCGGGTGGGCAAGAACCTGTCGTTCAACATGGGCTCGCCGCTCACCGCGGTGTTCGACGACGAGGTCAACGCCTTCGACGGCCTGCAGATCTCCCACTTCGTGGAGCCGAGCCCGGAGCAGGGTTTCGTGGTGGAGACCTGGTTCAATCCCCCGGTGGCCCAGGCGCTCACCATGCCCGGCTGGTTCGACGACCATTTCCGGAACATGCGCCGCTACAACCGCCTGGCGTCCGTCGGCGTCCTCGTGGGCACCGAGTCCAACGCCGAGGTGAAACGGGGTCTGCTGACTCCGCGGGACATCAAGTACACGCCCACCGAAAGCGACCTGAAGAAGCTGCTCGACGGCCTGATCAAGGCGGGCGAGGTCTGGTTCGCCGCCGGCGCCACGGCCGTGATGCCGCACACCTTCGGCTACCACGAGTTCAAGAGCGTCGAGGAGTTGCGACGCCTGCCCGAACTGGTCAAGGACGGCAGCGACCTCACCCTTGGCACCGGCCATCCCCAGGGCGGCAACATCCTCTCGACGAGCCCCGACAAGGGCGTGGTCGATCCTGAGTTCCGCGTCCACGGCGTGGACAACCTGTTCGTGTGCGACGCCAGTGTCTTCCCCACCAGCATCAAGGTGAATCCGCAGCTCACGGTGATGGCCATGGCGCGGTACGCCGCACCCATGATCGCCAAGAATCAGAGACAGACCGGCGCCGCGACCCGGGCGCAGGAAGCGGCCATGTAGATCCCCAACCCGTATGGGAGCGAGACCATGCCCGAGCCCACGGACACCACGAGAACAGCCCCGTTCTGGATCGGCGACGACCACAATCTGCGCGCCCGGTCCGGCCCCGTGGAGGCGCGCAACGTCCTCAAGGATCAACGCGATCTCGCGCCCGAGGCCATCGTCATCCACTACACCGCCGGCGCCAGCCCCGAATCCTCCGCCGACTCGCTCTCGGACCCCGATGTGAAAGCTTCGGCCCACCTCGTGCTCGGCCGCGGCGGCGAGCTGATCCAGGTCACGCCGTTCAACAAGGTGACCTGGCACGCCGGCAAGAGCGAGTACCGCTTCGGCGACGGCCAGGTGCGCAAGGGATTCAACGGATTCTCCATCGGCATCGAGATCGACAACCCGGGCGAACTGACCGCTACCCTCGGTGGGCACCGCACCTGGTTCGGCCGCACGGTCGCGGCCGACGAGGTGGTCGAGGCCGTGCACCGCAACCAGGCGACCGCCGGCTTCTGGCACGCCTACACCGCCGACCAGATCACCATGGTGCAGGAGATCTGCCGCGCGCTGGTGGGCCACTACGGCATCAAGCACATCCTCGGTCACGAGGAGATCTCGCCGGGGCGCAAGACCGACCCCGGCCCCGCCTTCCCCCTGGACCGCGTGCGCAACAACGTGCTGGGCGCCAATCGTCGCGACGAGACCGAGTTCGACCTCTACCCGTCCCCCGGCCGCGTGACCGCTTCTCGACTCAACATCCGCGCCGAGGCGTCGCCGACCAGTCCGCGCGTATCGGTGCCGCTGGAAAGCGGCGCCCCGGTCACGGCGGTTCGCGAGCAGAACGGCTGGTACTACGTGCGCGCTCAGGTCGCCGGCTGGGTCGACGGCCGACACGTGGAACTCGACCGTGGTTGAAAGGAGGCGACTGGGATGAAGAAGATTCTGATCTGGTTGCTGCTCCTGGCCGCCGTGGTGGCGCTGGTCTACCTGGTGGACAAGGGCATCATCGCCTGGCAGCCGCTCACCGTGGCGGTGGCGGCGCTGCTGGCGCCGCTCAAGTTCATCTCCGGACTCTTCGGCAGCGACGAGGACGAGATCCGCGAGAAGCACCGCCGCACTCGCGAACGCGAGGGCGAGTTCCAGGCGGCCGTGGAGGCCGAGGTCCAGCGCCGCGAGCAGAGAGTGCAGAAACTGCAGACCGAAGTCGCCGGGGTCGACGATGAGCTCGAGCGGCTGGCCGATCGCCGGGAAGCCCTCCCCGAGGAGATCGGCAGCGAGAGCGCGAGCCAGTTACTCAACCGCCTGGGCCGCATCCAGGGATGAAAGGAGGACGCCATGAAAGGGATTCTCACGGCCGCGTTGCTCATCGTCGCAGCCGCGGTGTGTGCCGAGCCCGATCCCGCCGGCAGGCCCCTGCCCGCTGGTGAGGTCATCACCAACACATCCGATTCACCATGGTTCGTGATGCTGACCGTGGCGCCCGATTCCTCGTTCACCAACACCACGGCGGTGACGCTGCGGCAACTCGACGTCGCGGATCTGCGCGCCCTGGCCGATGCCATGACCGACCCGCGCGTGACCGAGAGCGAGGCCCGCATCCATCGCCTGATGGCGGAGGTCGCCGGAGCGGACGAGAAGCGCGATGATCTCGCAACTCGTCGCGATGAACTCGAGGAGGAGTCGCCATGAGTCGCCGCGCTCTCGGTCTGACCGTCCTGCTCATCGTGGCTGCCACGGCGGTCGACGCCCAGGATTCGCGGGCGCTGGCGCCACGCGAGAGCTACACCGTTCCGGCCGAATCGGACACGGTCTTCGTCCTCTCCCGCGATATCTTCGTCGACCTTCTCATCCGTGCCGAATCGCTCGCCCTGGCCGACTCGTCGATCATCGTGCTCGAGAAAAAGGCCGCGCTCCTGGGTGAGATCATCACCGAACAGCAAGGCATCATCGACGTCCGCACCGAGGCCTACGCCCATTACCGCGACCTCTGGACCACCACGGATCGGGACCTGGAAGAAGCCGAGGTCAAGGTCGACCGCTACAAGCGCGATCGCTGGCGCTGGGCAGTGATCTCCGCCTTGGTGCTCGGCGTCACCGGCTTCGCCATCGGCTCTGCCGTCAACTGAGATCCGGCGGCGACCACGCCGCGAATCCGAGGAGATCGAACATGGCAACAACCACAGAGTCCGTCGGCGCGGGCGCCGAGAATCTCAGTCGATTCGTACAGTCGTTCGAACCGCTGGTGAGCGCTCACTGGCTGGTTCAGGTCACCGTGGGCGTGCTGCTGGTCTGGATGGTGGCGCTGCTGGTGTTCCTGGTCGCCATGGTCCGGCGGTACACCCTCGGCGATCCGTCGAACTGGCCGGGCGGCAAGCCTCCGTTCCAGAACGAGACCCTGGCCATGCCGCGCGGCGTGTTCCGGGCCGTACTCACGATCTCGTTGCTGGTGATCGTGCTGTTCGTGGAGATCATCAGCCTGACGCAGGGGGGGCTCGAGGGGCATCTCGAGCAGCTGCTCATGGCCTTCCAGATGATGCTGGCCTTCTACTTCGGCGGCAAGGTGATGCATCACCTCGCGGCGGTGGACCGGCACAAGGAAGACGTCCGGCAGCAGACCCAGCAGAAGGATATCGCGGCCAGGTCCGGCAAGCTGCCCGACCCGGATGCCGAATTCGGTGTGCAAGGCGCCGAGGGGTAGCGCCATGGCGACACGAACAGACCGGATCGCCCGATTCCTCGAAGCGCCGGCACTCTTCGCCAATCGTTTCGAGACCGCGGCGTTCTGGGCGAGCGTGGCCGGAGTAGTGCTGGTGGTCGGGATCTCGGTGGCGCGGATAGGATTCCGGAACGACGAGCCGTCCGCAGTCGCTGCGCTCGAGGCCCGAATCGACGAGCAGACCAGGGAGATCGAGAACCTGCGAAGCGCACTCGAGATGGCGCGGGCTCGAGCCGACAGCCTGTCCTTTCGTTGAGCTGTGTGATTAATCCGGTGTTTTTTAGTCTTCTTACTTGAGAAACGTCCCCCGCGAGTTGATTCGCGGGTTTCATATTAGGTCGATTTCAGGATCGGCCGGTCATTGGGAGGCCCGAGATGCTGATCTGGAACAAACACGTCCGCACCCTGCTCGCCATTGCGATGGTGAGCGCCTTCGCCCTCTTCCTCGGAGCCTGCGGCGGCGACGATGATCCCGTGCAACCGGGAGGCCAGGGCGGCAGCGGCGGCGGCGGCGACGATTTTGACCAGTCCGCGGCGCTGGCGCAGACCACTGCGGCATCGCAGGAGGCGGTCGCGCTGGTAGAGTCGATGGTCGGGCTGGCCTCCGGAGTGTCCAAGAGTGCCGACGGCAACTGGAATTACGGTTGGAACGAGGAGACCCAGCGCTGGGAATGGGACTACGAATACTCCGGCGAGGGATACGTCTACGACTGGTTCTACACCGTCCAGTACTTCAACGCGGGCGGCGACCCCCAGCAGGGCGTGGCCGGTGCCGTGCGGATCGATCACGACATGATGGGTGACGCCGACTACCACTCCGAACAGCAGGGCGCCTTGGTCGACTACGACTGGCTCTACAACTACGTCACGTCCATCTCGGGCCTGGACACCGACACGATGACGCTCCAGGGCAACGGCGGCTACGACATGGACTACCGGTACGTGTCGGCGCAGGGCAACTACCATTACAGCTACGTGATCTCGTGGCAGATCCTGGGATCCGGCATCACCCGGCCGCGCCTGGGCGGCTGCCCCACCGGCTCCATCCGCTACGATTTCGCGCCGTACTACGCGCTCATCGTCTTCGACGGCACGAGCGCTGCCCAGTCGACGCTGTACGATGCCGGCGGCACTGCGGTACCCGGTGGCAGCCATACCCACCAGCTCTACTGCGATGTCCGGTAACGACGATCGATAGCACGGAGCGCGCCGGCGGTACGCTACCGTCGGCGCGCTCGTTCAAGGTGCGGCGCAGGGCGCATCGTCTCCGCCGGCCTTGGCCACCGTGTGCGCCACCGCCGGCCAGACCGCTGCCAGGTTCTCCACCGCGGCGCGAGGGCTGCCGGGCAGATTGATCACGAGGACCGTGCCGCGCAATCCAGCGAGGGCGCGGCTGATGATGGCATGCGGAGATTTCTCCGCGCTGGCCGCCCGCATGGCCTCGCCGAATCCCGGCAGCTCACGATCGATCACCGCACGGGTCGCCTCGGGAGTGACGTCCCGAACCGAAACACCCGTGCCGCCGCAGGTGACGACAACATCGACGTCGCCGCCGTCGCACAGGGCGCGCAGCCGCTCGGCGATGAGCTCGCATTCGTCGGGAATGATCTCCACCGGAACGCCGTCGTGACCGCGCGCGGCCAGCCATTCGACCAGGGCCGGACCGCTGCCATCCTCGGCCTCGCCGCGCGAACATCGGTCGCTCAGCACGACGAGCGACAGGCGCAGATCGGTGCTCATTCCGCCGCCTCCCCGCGGATCCAGGCGCCGCTGCGACCACCCGATTTCTCGATCACCCGCAGATCCGTGACGGTGATGGCGCGTTCCTCACCCTTGCACATGTCGTAGATGGTGAGTGCCGCCGTGGCGGCGCCGGTCATGGCTTCCATCTCCACACCCGTGCGCTCCTGAGCGCGGACGCTGCATACCACGCGGACCAATCCCGCGGCCGGATCGCTGTCGAGGTCGATGGCCACGTGATGCAGCGCCAGCGGATGCGCGAGGGGAATGAGATCGGCCGTGCGCTTCGCCGCCGCGATACCGGCCAGGCGCGCGGTGCCCAGCACGTCGCCCTTGGCCACGGCGCGGTCGAGCACGCGCGCCAGCAGACCGGCGCCCAGATGCACGGTGGCCTCGGCGCGGGCGCGCCGGTCGGTGATGGGCTTGTCGCCCACGTCGACCATGTGGGCGCGGCCGTGCTCGTCGAAGTGATTGAACGGCATGTCAGACTCCTGGCCTGGACGGCACCGACGCGGCGATCACTGCCAGCCGCCGGCGCCGAATGTCGAATTGGGGAAATGCTCGTCGGTCCCGGGCTGGGCCAGACCGCCGAGCCCGAGAGCGGCGATGCGCCGTCGATCGAGTCGCTCGCCGGCCAGGATCCGCGGCAGCAGCAGATCGCAGGCGGTGGCGCGGTGAAAGAGGGCGCCGGCGGGCACCGCACACATGGGCACCTCGCCGCGGTAGCCCACGGTGAAGTGGTTGCCGGGCTGGACGGGCATCCCCTTGACCACCACCTCCACGCCGGCATCGGCCATGGCCAGGACGGTGACGTCGTCGGGATCCACCGAGGTGCCGCCGGTCACGAGCAAGAGGTCGCAGGCACCGGCCAGACGTTCGACCTCGGCGGCGATCACGGCGCGGTCATCGGGCACGATGACGCTCTCGACCACGGGCACGTCGTAGGCCGCGAGGGTGGCGGTGAGCCGGGCGACGAAACCGTCCTCGATGCGCCCCTCGAAGACCTCGGTGCCGGTCACCAGGATCGCGGCCGAGCGCAGCCGGTAGGGATCGACGTGAATGAGCGGAGTCTCAAGCTGGGCCAGGACGGCGTCGACCATGGCCTTTTCGCAGGTGAGCGGGATGATACGGAACGCGGCCACGGTCTGACCCTCGTTCACCGGGAAGTTGGCCGGCAGGGTCGGCAGCGCGGGAACGCCGAGGCTGTTGATGGCCAGCAGTCGCTCCGTGTCGATGCGCAGGACGCCGGCATGCTCGGCGCGAAAGCTCACCTTGCCCTCGTAGGGCTCCGCGTCGTGGCTCACTCCGGGGCCGGCCACGGCGGGCGCCACGGTCATGGCAGCCTCGTCCTCGTGAACGTCGACGGACCCTTCCTCCTGGACGAACACCGTGCCCTTGCCCAGATCGAGCAGCCTCTCGACATCGGCCGGCGCGATCACGTGGCCGCGCCGGAAAGCTCGATGCTTGACGCCGCGATCGACACGGATCTCGGTGACGTCGTGGGCCAGGATCAGACCGATGGATTCATGGACGGAAACCTTGCGCATGGAAAAGCGTGCACCTCTCGCAGGATTCTCAACTGGATTCGGAGCGCCGACAGCGAGGTCGTTCCCAGGCTAACCCGCCCACACGGGTCGCCGCAACCTCGACGGTCATCGGGATCTTCCGTGCCACCTTCCCGCCGCTCCCTTTTCTTGTACGACATGCGTACGTTGTCCCGTAATATGCCGATCCACAAGAGAAGGCGTTCGCTGGGCCCGCCCGGCCCGGCCTCCCCTGGTCGAGGTCCGCTCATGCGACCCCGAGGTATCGCGTTCGTGATCGTGCTCGTGTCGGTCGCGCTGGTGTGCCCGGCGGCCGCGAGTTCCTCGGCGCCGGTCGACCTGGAGAAGGCTGCGCGGATCAAGGCCGCCTACCTCTACCACCTGGCGAAGCTGGCGACCTGGCCCGCCGGCACGTTTACCGCCCCGGACGATTCCCTGCGCATCTGCATCGTCGGAGACGACCCCTTCGACCTTGTCGGCCTCTTCAGCCGCACCAAGCTCGACCTGCAGGCCGGGCGGCATCCCCTGTGCATCGAGCGCGTCGGCCTGGAAGGCGAGACCGACCTCCTGGGCCGGCTTGCCCGTTTCCATCTGGTATTCTTCACCGAGACGGCCCGCCACCTGGCCTGGCAGGTGCTGCGCCAGGGCCCGCCCGAGGGGCTCCTGATCACCGCCGAGATCGACGGATTCTGCGAGAACGGCGGCATGGTCGGATTCGAGATCGGCGATGGCCGGGTCCGCATCGAGGTCAACCGGAACGCCCTGCGCCGCGGCGACCTGAGACTCAGCGCCGAGTTCATGCAGCACACGACGCCGGTGGATCCGGTGCCGGACAGGAGGGACTGACGTGCGCTGGTCCTTCTGGAACGACCTGCCCTTCCGCGCCAAGCTGATCCTGTATGGCGGCGTGGTCACCCTGGTGGCGTTGCTGGTGACCGGCCTCGTCATGGCGCGTCTGGAAGCCTCCTCGTATCGCAAGCACCTGCTCCAGTCGGTGTCCACGGTGGCCGACGTCGCCAGTCAGACCTGCGCTTCCAGCCTGGTCTTCGACGACATGGCGTTCGCCCGGGACGTCCTGGCGGGTCTGGACGCGGAGCCCAGCATCGACCGCGCCTGCCTCTACACGCTCGACGGTATGGTCTTCGCCTCGTTCGAACGCGGCGACCAATCCGACCAGTATCCCGACATGACCGCCCTCGAACCGCATCGTTTCCACGACCACGTCCTGGAACTCCTGCGCCCGGTGACCTGGCACGGCGTGACCATCGGCAGCATCTACGTCGAGGCGAGACTCGACGAACTGGGCGAACGCATGCGGATCTTCGGCGTGGCCATGATGATCCTCATCGCCATGGCCCTGGTATTGAGCCTGCTCCTGGCCGGCGTGCTCCAGCGAGGCCTGCGCCGCCCCATCATCGAGCTGCAGGAGACGGCCGACAAGGTCAGCCGCGACCGCGACTACTCCGCTCGCGCCCGGCAGTTCGGCCACGACGAGCTGGGACTGTTGACCGAACGGTTCAACGAGATGCTCGCCCGCATCGAGCGCCGCGACCAGGCGCTCCGCGAGAGCGAGTCGCGTTACCGCGAGTTGCTCAGCCGCATCGACGAGGTTGTCTTCAGCATGACCCTCCCGGACGGCCGGCTCGAATTCTGCAGCCCCGGGGCGCAATCGCTGTTCGGCCACGACTATCGGACGATGATGGAGGACCCGGGACTGCTGCGTACGCTGATCCATCCCGACGACCGCGTTCTATTCGATGCCATGCTCCGCGATGCCGCGGTCGGCCAGGTCGCACCCCTGCTCGAGTTCCGGATCGTCGATGGCCTGGGGCGGGAGCGGTCCATCACCCAGTCCAACTACCCGGTGCGCGACCAGGACGGCGGCCTCATCTCGCTGGAAGGACTGTTCATCGACGTCACCGGCCGGGTCGCCGCCGACCGGGAACGCGACCGCCTGCAGGTCGAGCTGGCCCAGGCCCACAAGCTGGAAGCGCTGGGCACGCTCACCGGCGGCATCGCCCACGATTTCAACAACATCCTGGGCGCCATCATGGGCAACGCGAGCCTCGCCCTCGAGGACCTGCCCGCCAGCCACTCGCTACACGACACCATGCAGACCATTCTCCAGGCCAGCCAGCGCGCCGCCGAACTGACGCGCCAGATCCTGGTCTTTTCGCGCCAGACTCGCCAGGAGCAGACCCCGGTCGATCTGGCCAGCATCCTCGACGAGACCCTCACGCTCCTGCGCGCGTCCCTGCCCTCGACCATCAGCATCAAGACCCGGATTCCCGAGACGGTCCCCCCGGTGCTCGCCGACCCCACGCAGTTGCACCAGGTATTGATGAACCTCTGCACCAACGCCCACCACGCCATGCGGGAGACCGGCGGCCTGCTGGAGCTCGAACTCCGCCCGATCGAGTTGACCGGCACCGTGGCGCGAGGGCTACCCGAACTGACGCCCGGTCCGCACCTCGAGCTGACCATCTCGGATACCGGCGAGGGCATGACGCCCGAGGTGATCGACCGCGTGTTCGAGCCGTTCTTCTCCACCAAGATCGAAGGCGAGGGCACCGGCATGGGACTGGCCGTGGTGTACGGGATCGTGCGCGACCACGGTGGCCACATCGGCGTGACCAGCGAGCCGGGATGCGGCGCCAGCTTCCGGATCCTGCTGCCGGTCATCGAGGTCGAGAATCAGGAGCCCAAGGACGTACGACGGCGCAGCCACCGGGGTCGCGGGCGGGTCCTCTTCGTGGACGACGAGGAGATGATCACCGACATGGGCGAGCGCATGCTCCGGCGCCTTGGCTACAAGGTGGAGACCTTCAACAATCCCTGGCTGGCCCTGGAAGCATTCGAAGAGTCTCCCGCGGCTTTCGATCTCGTTCTCACCGACTACACCATGCCCAATCTCACCGGCGTCGACGTGGTCCGCCGCATCCGCGTGCTCCGCCCCGACATCCCGGCGGTGATCCACACCGGAAACCGCGACCGCATCGACCCGACCGAGCTCGAGGCCCTCGAACCCATCCGGGTGGCCGCCAAGCCGTTCGACATGCAGCAACTCGGCCGGTTGCTCCACGAGAGCCTCACGCGGGAGTGATCGTCATGCATTCCGCCGCCGCCCTGCTCGAGATCCACGCTCGCGCTCACGAGAACCTCGTGGACCTGCTTGCCCATTGCCGCAGGCTCGACGCCGAGGCCCTGAACCGCGAGATGCCCGGCTTCGGCTATCCCACCGTGCGGCTCCAGTTGCACCACGGGCTGGGTGCCGAGAAGTACTGGATCGGCGTGCTCGAGGGCCGCATCGACGTCGACGACGACGATTCCCGATTCCCCACGGTGGCCTCGCTGGAGTCTTGGCGGGAGGCGGTCTTCGCGGTGACGGTAGCATACCTCGCCGGCGCGACCTCCGACGAGTTGAACACACCCCGCTCCATGACCACGTGGGGCGGCAACGAGAAGGTTCTCGTGCCGGCCCACGTGGTCATGCGCACGGTGGCGCATCTTTATCATCACCAGGGACAGATCACGGCCATGTGTAGGCTGCTCGACCATCCCGTCGGCGGCCTAGACTATCCCCACGGTCCGACCGCTACTTCATGAGCACCATGCGCCGACTCGCCACCGCGCCACCGGCCGCGCTCAGCCGCGCCACGTAGACACCGCTGGCGACGCTGCTGCCCTTGCCGTTGCGACCATCCCACACGATCCGATGCTCGCCGGCCGGCAACGAACCCGCGTGCAACCGCCGCACCAGCCGACCATCGGCCGAGTAGATCGACAGATCCACCGAACCTGCCTGCGCCAGCCTCAGCGGTATGGTGGTGCTCGGATTGAAGGGATTGGGGTAGTTGTCCCCCAGCTCCCACATCGACGCCACGTCGGGTGCGGGCGTGGGCAGCGAGAGGTCGCTCAGGGCGATCTGCGCGGCCTGGTGCACGTCCTGCTCCTGGTGGTCCTGCAGGAAGACGACGAATTCCAGGTTCTCCGGCACGTAGGTCGGATCGAGGGTGAGATCCACTACCACAGCGTGGCTCTGGGGATAGACCGCGCCGAGAGTGATCGCCGTACCGTTCTCGTCGGGATACATGCGGCGCATGACATGGTCGTGAATGGTCTGACCGTTCTCGGGCTCGTAAGCGACGCCGTTCTCTACCAGCACGACGTGCAGCCGGTAGTCGCCGGCCGGAATCTCCGCCGCGAGGGTGACCGTGACATCGAGAGCGACCGTACCGGCCGCGGGATCGTACACGCCATCCGGCGCCAGGGTCACCTCGGTGACGTCGTCGGCCACGTAGTCGTAGCCCCAGTCGTACCAGTAGCGCGACGTGGGCTCGTAGGCGTAGATCTTGCCGTCGAACCAGGCGTAGGGCACGTAGGGGATGCCGTAGTAGTCGGTGCGGGCCAGGTTCTGCACGGGATTGTGCTGGTAGAGCTGGTCGAGAGGCCCGGGCCACGGGGTGTGGTAGCAGATGGTGACCACGTCGGGATGCTCGTCGAGGAATTCCTGGATCATCGGCTCCGCCGATGCGCAGGGGTCTCACCAGCCGTTGGAATACTTCTCCATGAGGATCGTTCTCGGCACGGCCAGACCGGCGGCGGGGGCCAGCAGGATCAGGGCGGCGACAGTGAGCAGGGTCAGGCGCTGATTCATGGTCACGATCCTCCGTGGAGCGCGTCGCCGGGCGGAGCGACGGCGTCCTGTCAGGGTATCCGGGGGAATGATAGGGTGCGGCCCCAAATCTGCGCTAACACTCCCGTCGCATGGATTGGTCGGTAGGTCGCATATGGTGTTGTGCCGCCGCAATCGGTCCAGAACGCGCGTTCAGACCCCAGTACCGGACTTGTCCCCCGCGCGACGACGTGATATTTGTCGGGGGCACCCGGACGGGAGGACCACCATTGAAAGTCGCCTTGTTGTTCGCCCTGTCGGTCGCCGCATTCGCCGCGACCACCGCCGCGGATCCCGCCGCCACGCTGGACGCCGGCCGCCCCTCCGACCAGCTCGACCAGGAAGACCGCCTCGGCCTGACCACCATGGTCTATTACACCCACCGCGACTGGTCTCAGGCCATGAAGGACAAGGGCGGCGAGTTCCGTTTCGACAGCGTCCGGTTCTGGGGCCAGACCACCATCGACGAGCACTATTTCGCCTCGGCCCAGTACCGCATCTACGAGGACTGGCAAACGCCCCACCACATCTGGGGTGGCCGCCGCTGGGAAAACAGTGAGCTCAAGCTGGGCCAAACCTGGGTGCCGTTCGGGATTCGCTGGTCCAACTACGACGACTGGGGCAACGTCCTCTACTACACCGGATTCGAGGACGACAGCGACTACGGCATCACCTGGGAGTATCACCCCGAGGACGGCATGGGCGTGGCGCTCGGATTCTTCAAGAATCAGCAGCTCTCCTCCGATTCCCGTCAGCGCTACGATACCGATATCTTCTCCGGCACTCCCAGCGGTGACGACGCCAACGCGGGCGGCATTCGCCGGGCCAACGAGGAGACCAACCAGTTCAATCTGCGCGTGGTCCAGGAGATTCCCCTGGGTAACGGCAGCCTCGAGCTGGGCGCCTCGGGCATGCTGGGTCAGCTCTACAACCTCGAGACTCGCGACATGGGCAACCGCGCCGCCTACGGTCTGCACGCCAACCTGGCCAGCGGCCGCTGGCACGCCTTCCTCCAGGGCATGTACTACGATTTCACCCAGAAACTGCCGGACACCGCACCGGCCGGAGCCGACGCGTTCGTGAACGTCTCGAGCTGGAACTTCGCCTACGAAATGCCCCGCCAGGCTTCCCTATTGGCCACCGGCGTGGCCTACGACATCAACGGCGAAAAGCTCACCATCCACACCAACTACAGCCGTATGACCGGCGGCACCACCGAGGCCGACTCCTGGATCTGGACCGCCGGCGTGCGCTCGTTCTGGGCCAACCTCGACGTGTTTCTCGAGGGCTACTGGGGACACAACGATCCTCAGCTGAGCGGCCGCACCCCGGGCTACGGTCGCGACACCGATCTGACCGACTTCCGGCTGGACCTGCGATTCGTCTACCGGCTGTCCCTGCTGAAATCGACCCAGGTCGAACGACCCCGCTGGTGAGAGGCGATGCACCATGACCGATGACACGCGCGAAGCTCGCGACCCCAGTCTTGTCGACGTGGCCATCCCCGTGGTCCTGCTGGTCGGCCTGCTGGGCCTGGCAGTCTATCTGTTCGGCGAGGACGCCTCCTGGGGCCCCAATCAGATCGCCCTGACCCTGTGCGCCCTGGTAGCTGCGGCGGTGGGCCTGAAGAACGGCCACCGCTGGGACGACATCCGCGAGGGCGTGGGCGACAGCATCATGCAGGCCATGCCGGCCATCTTCATCCTGCTCGCCGTCGGCGCGCTGGTGGGAACGTGGGTGATGTGCGGCACGGTGCCGTCCATGATCTACCTCGGGCTGAAGTTCCTGAGTCCGGCGGTGTTCTACCCGTCGGCGCTCATCGTGTGCGCCATCATCTCGGCCAGCATCGGCAGCTCGTGGACCACCGTCGGCACCATCGGCGTGGGCATGATCGGCATCGCCAACGGGCTCGGCCTGTCCGAGCCGGCGGCGGCCGGGGCCATCGTCTGCGGCGCCTACTTCGGCGACAAGCTCTCGCCGCTGTCCGACACCACGAACCTGGCCCCCGCCGTCGCCGGCAGCGACCTCTACACCCACATCAAGCACATGCTGTGGACCACGATCCCCAGCGTGGTGATCGCCCTGGTGATCTTCACCGTCATGGGACTGCGGGCCAGCAGCGACGAGTCGGCCATGGCGGGCGTTCAGGAGACCATGACGCTCATCGACTCGCACTTCGCTGTGGGCTGGCACCTGCTGATCCCCATCGCCGTGGTGCTGGCGATGGCACTGCGCAAGATGCCGCCCTTCCCGGTGATCATGATCGGGGCGCTCGTCGGCGGCGCGTTCGCGGTGCTCTTCCAGCCGGACCAGGTGGTGGTGCTGGCCGGCGACGACGAACTCCCGCGCGGACTGGCACTCACGGCCGGCGTGTGGCAGGCGCTGGTGTCGGGATTCGAGGCGCAGACCGGGGTCGACGTGCTGGACGACCTGCTGAGCCGCGGTGGCATGGCATCGATGCTGGAGGTGATCTGGCTGGTGCTGTCGGCGCTCATGTTCGGCGGCGTGATGGAGAAGACGGGGATGCTGCGGCGGCTGGTGCAGTTGATTCTCGGTGCGGCGCGCGGGACGGGGTCGTTGATCGCGGCCACGATCTTCACCGGCATCGGCGTGAACGTGATCGCCTCGGACCAGTACATGGCCATCGTGTTGCCCGGGCGGATGTTCCGGTTGGAGTTCGAGGATCGTGGGCTGGCGCCGCAGAACCTGTCGCGGGCGCTGGAGGATTCGGGGACCATTACGTCGCCGCTGGTGCCGTGGAATACCTGCGGGGCGTACATGGCGGGGACGCTGGGGGTGGCGACGATTGCTTATCTGCCGTTTGCGTTCTTCAATCTGTTGTGTCCGTTGATTTCTTTGGGGTATGGGTTTACCGGGTTCACGATCGTGAAACTGGAGAACGGTGCGGGCTCGGCAAGCGAGGACAGATCCGGAGTCTAGTGGCGTGACCCAGGAGGCCAGCCTCTACCAGAAACGATCGATCAGCTAATTCACGGATCAGCGAAACATCGTCCGCACCTCGCTCCAGGTATTCTCCCGGGTCGCGATGACGCAATCCTCGTCGTCGAAGATGACGACGCCATCACCGATCCATAACTCGGGATCCGTTTCGCAACAGGTAAGAAACGCAGCGCAATCCCATTCCACGAATCCATCGCCACCCGAGTTTTCGACCCAGACGCAGTCCTCGGCATTCAGGCCCGAATCAAAAAACAGCGCCACGCCTCCGCCTGCCGAGGTCCCCTGGTTCCTCGCGATCGTACAGTCGTCCAGAGAGATCAACGCATCGACCGAACCCGCAATACCGCCGCCCCAGTAGGCTTGATTTTCGCTGATCGTGCAGCGCTCGAGCATCGCGGTCCCCTGGTAGGCGTAGATCGCGCCCACGCCCAGCCCATTGCAGCGATTCGCATCCACCACACAATCGGTGAAACTGGCATCCGCGTGGTAGATGGCGACCGCGCTCCCGTTGCTGGCCTGGTTCTCGGCGAACGTACAGTGCTCGAAGGTCGGCTCCGACGCATAAACGCTCACCGCACCCCCGCCTCCCGCCGTGCTGTTGCTCCGGAATTCGCAGTGCCGGAAGACCGCATCGGAACCGTTGAGATAGACAGCGCCGCCGCCGGTGACGCTGTCGTCCTGCGAGTAGTTGTCGATGAAGCGGCAGTTTTCGAAGACCGGCTCGGCGCCGAAGCAGGCCAGACCGCCGCCGCTACTGGGGGCCAGGTTGGCCACGATGTCGCAGTGCCGGATCGTAGCCTGGGTCGGGTAGCCGCAATAGAGTCCGCCGCCGAAGCCGATCGCCGACCCGCCCGTCAACGTGAAGCCTTCGACCACCGTATTTGCGTCGGCTTGCGGGAGCATCATCACGTCGCCTTGCTGCTGGGCGTCGACGATCACGTCGGCAGGATCGCCCGTGGCGCCGCGCAGCACGATTCCCGACGGCACGATGAGATGGGTTTCGTGGTAGGTCCCCGGCGCCACCACGATGGTGTCGCCGTACGCGGCGCCGTCGAGCGCACTGGTGATGGTGCTGATCTGATCAGGAACATGCCAGGTAGCAGCATCCGCCGAGCCGGCAAACCAGCCCGCGATCGCAATGCCTACGATGAATGTACGACAAGACATGACATCCCCTCCCCGGGACAGGATCCGCCGTGCGCCGAGCGCCGAATCATGATTATACCGGATGGGGCAGGAAGACGCGACAATGCCAATCACGGGGAGCGTCTGCGATCCCAGGAACTCAGAAAACCCGCAACGAATAGGCCAGCGTGAAGTAGGCCCCCACACCCAGAAAGACCATCCCGGTCACCCGGCGCGCCCACGCTTCGATTGATGTCACGCGATCGAATGCCTGGCCCACGCGCCCCGCCGCAAACGCCAGCACCAGCCCGAACGCCAGCACCGGCAATGCCGTCCCGATCCCGTAGACCAGCGGCAACCAGAATCCCGAACCCGCCTGCAGACACACCGGCAACAGCGACCCGAAGAACAACGCCGCTGACACGGGACAGAACGCCAATGCGAACATCACCCCGAGAAAGAACGCCGCCCCCAACCCCATGGCCGACGCCCGTCGCTGCACCCAGTCGCTGAACCGACCGCCGCCTCCGCGCGGCAAAGCCAGCCACTCCAGCAGAACGAGCCCGGTCACGATCAGCACCGGCCCCAGCAGCCGGATCATGTTCTCCTGCAACCAGGCCGACACCGCCGGCACGGCCATCACGCCGTTGATCAGCACCACGCCGAGCACCGAGTACGCCAGCGCCCGCCCGGCCGTGTAGAGCAGCCCGGTCCAGAGCGCACCACGCGCGCTGTCGGTCCGCCGGCCGATGAATCCCATGGCCGCCACGTTGGTCGCCAGCGGACAGGGGCTCACGCTCGTGAGGATCCCCAGCCAGAGGGCGGTGCCCAGGAACGCCAGCATCAGCCGGCGTCCATACCGAGGTTGTCGAGACAGGCGTCGAGGTTCTCGGCGATGTAGGCGGTGTACTCGTCGTCGTCGGAGATCTTCGCCCACACCTCGTCGAGACGGCGCCAGTCGCCATCCTCACCGTCGCGACGCTCCTGCATGACCACGCAGCGGTTGGTCATCTCAAAGTCCTCAACAAAGTGGCGCGTCAGGTCGGTCTCGATGTTCACGATCTTGAACACCACCGTCCCGCCGCGTAGCTGCTCGCCGAACTGGTCGTAGAGCACCTCGGCCGCCAGCGCCTCCATCTTGTTACACGTCATACAGCGCTTGTTTCCGTGGAAGTAATAAACCACCACTCCGTCGTCGGGCAGGCCGCCCTCGGCCACCTGCGCCGGCGCCGCGGATTCGTCCGAGCCCTCGCCGCCGATCAACACGTAGGCCACGCCGGCCACGGCCAGAAGTAACAAAGCTCCGGTCACGATTGCCTTCACGTTCACGACAACATCTCCTTGATCTCATCGAGCGCGGGCACCTTGCCCACGACCTTGATCTCGCCGTCGACGGCCAGCGCCGGCGTCATCATCACCCCGAACGCCAGGATCTCCTGGATGCCCGAGACCTTCTCCAGTTCGGCGTCCAGACCCAGTTCGTCGAGCGCCTGGCGCGTGGTGGCATACAGCTTGTCGCACTTGGCGCAGCCGGTGCCGAGGATCGATACCTTCATCTTCCAACCCCTAGGCGAGGGCTCCGAAAAGGAGCCCGGTCACGGTGGCCATCACCACCACCAGCACCACGAATACCGACGTCTTCTTCCAGCCCATCACGCTGGCGATCACCAGCATGTTTGGCAAGCTCAGAGCGGGACCGGCCAGCAGCAGCGCCAGCGCCGGCCCCTGTCCCATGCCGCTGCCGAGCAATCCCTGCAGGATAGGCACCTCGGTGAGCGTGGCGAAGTACATGAACGCGCCCACCACGGCGGCGAACAGATTGGCGCCCAGGCCATTGCCGCCCACGGCATCGGCGACCCACACGGCCGGCACCACGCCCTCGGTCCCCGGCCGCCCCAGCAGGAATCCGGCGACCAGCACGCCGCCGAGCAGCAAGGGCAGGATCTGCTTGGTGAACTGCCAGCTCTGATCGAACCAGTCGCCCAGCTCGCCGTCGCGGCCGGCGGTCACGTATGCCAATCCGACCACCCCGGCCAGGAATGGCAGTTCCGGTCGCGACGTGGCGACCGCCAGCGCCGCCACGGCCACGGCCACGGCCACCAGCCGTGCGCGCGGCGCCGCGAACCACGCTGCCAGCTGCACACCCAGAAGCGCCGCCAGCCCTCCGACGATCCACCACTTCACGCCATGAACCACCGACTGACAGCACCCCGGCCGGTCGCCCGGCCCCCAGGTGGCCGCCACCAGCACCAGGATCAGCGACGCGATCACCAGCGCGTTCTGCCACAGCGGTCGCGCCGGGTCCTCGGGCGGCGTTTGCAGGGCCACCGACTGCCGCTCGCTCTCGCTGCGCCGGAACACCAGGGCCATCACGAGGCCGATCATCACCGCGAACACCACCGCGCCCAGCGCCCGGGCCGCCCCCAACTGCGGTCCGAGCACCTGCGCGGTGAGCACCACGGCCAGCACGTTGATCGCCGGTCCGCTGTAGAGAAATGCCGTGGCCGGTCCGAGCCCGGCGCCCATGGCGTAGATCCCTGCGAATAACGGCAGCACGGTGCACGAACAGACAGCCAGCACGGTTCCCGACACCGCCGCCACGCCGTAGGCCACGGCCTTGGGCGCCGAAGGTCCGAGGTATCGCATGACCGACTGCTGGCTCAGGAACGTGCCGATGGCGCCGGCGATCCAGAACGCCGGCAAGAGGCAGAAGATAACGTGCTCCCGCGCATACCAGCGCACCAGCGCCAGAGCTTCGCCCAGCGCCTGGTCGAACCGCGCCTGCCCAACGGGCAACCACCAGCAGGCCGCGAAGGCGACGGCCAGCCAGAACAACGGCTTCCACTGCGTACGCAGGCTCACGATCCTGCTCCCGGCGGGGCCTCCAGGAGAGCCTGCGGCGCGCCGCCGTCGGCCACGCCCTCGACGCAGGTCATGAACTCGAGCACGCACGGGGCCGAGAGGCTGTAGAACACCTGGTTGCCGCGGCGGTCGTCGCGCACCAGTCCCGCCTCGCGCAGCACCGAGAGATGCTTGCTGATGGTGGAGATATCCGATCCCACGAGTTGCTGCAGGTCCTGCACGCACCGCTCGCCCCGACCCAGCTCGCGCACCATGAACAGGCGGGTGCCGTGGCCGAGGGCCTTGAAGACGCGGGCGTGGCGGTGGAAGCGGTCGCGAGTCGCAGTATCCATGTTCGATACCTCCACCGACCAATATTGGCTATTTGGCCAAATAGTCAAGCGCCATGGCGAACCGGATCCCGCCGAGGCTGGCCCCGCCACGTCAGTGGATCTTCATCAGCAACGAGATGTGGTAGATCGCCAGGGTCCCGTACACCAGCACCAGGCCCACGAGCGCCCAGCGAACCCAGGTGAAGTAGCGGTGGATCGACAGCAACAGGAACGCGACGGGCAGCGGTCCCAGCTTGACCATCAGGAACCAGCCCACGCCGCGCTGCAGGGCACGCTCCATGATCGGATTCACCTCGTTGCCGCCGTTGTCGATGATGTACAGGGTCGACATGGCATCCAGGGTGATGAACACCATCATCAGCAGGATCAGCGCCAGATGACGGCCGGTGCTGCGATCGATGTAGCGACCATAGAGCATGTCGGAGTCGCGCCGGTGGCGGGTGCGGCGGCCGCGCAGAGTGAAGCGTGAGAACATGGGCGTGGCCCGACGCCGACGGTCGCCACCGTGCCGGCGGGTGGAATCGGCGGTATCCAGGACGGTTCGCTTCTCGGCTGTCACGCTGGCGGACCTCGATGGGATGAAGACGTGGCGCAATCCCGGGTATCGGCACCGCGCGTCGAATATTGACACCCGCGATCACCTGGCGGACATTGTCTCGACCGACACGACCTCACGCAAGCGAAACCAGGGATGACTCCATGTCCGGCTCCGAACAGTTCCGCCTCACGAAATTCGCCAAGAGCGCCGGCTGAGCGGCCAAACTGAGTCCAGGGGACCTGGACGGACTGCTCAAGCCCCTCGCGGGCGCCACATCGCCGGATCTCCTGGTCGGATTCGACACATCCGACGACGCCGGGGTCTACCGTCTGGACGCCGAGCGCGCCCTGGTGGTGACCGCCGATTTCATCACTCCCGTGGTGGACGACGCCCGCACGTTCGGTCGCGTGGCGGCGGCCAATTCCCTGAGCGACGTCTACGCCATGGGCGGCGTGCCGCTCACCGCACTCAATCTCACCGGCTACCCCCAGAACGAACTGCCGGCCTCGGTCCTCGGCGAGATCCTCGCCGGTTCGGCCGAGGTCTGCAGCGAGGCCGGCTGCGTCGTCGCGGGCGGCCACACCGTCCGCGACAGCGAGGTCAAGTTCGGTCTCGCGGTGACCGGCACCGTTCATCCGGACAGGATCCTGCGCAACAGCACGGCCAGGCCCGGCGATCGACTGGTGCTCACCAAGCCCCTCGGCACCGGCGCCCTGGTGGCGGCCAACCGGGCGGGCAAGCTCGACGCGGCCGGCTACCAGGCGCTCGTCGCCTGCATGACCGCGCTCAACGGGGTCGGCACCCTGCTGCACGACCTGGGCGCCACCGCCTGCACCGACGTCACCGGCTTCGGGATCACGGGCCACGGGCTGGAGATGGCCCGCGGCGCCGGCGTGCAACTGGCCATCGACGCCGGTTCGGTCCCCCAGTTGCCGGATGCGGCGCGCCTCTGCGCCGACGGCTTCACCTGCGGCGGCACCAAGGCCAATGCGGCGTTCACGGGCGATGCGATCGTCTTCGCGCCCGAACTGGATGCCGGCACCGTCGGTCTCATGAACGACCCGCAAACCAGTGGCGGGTTGTTGATCGCGGTCCCGGCCAACCGTGTCGAGGCCATGCAGGCGGCCGTGCTGGCGGCCGGCGCACTCTGCGCCGAGATCGTCGGCGAGGTCCGCGAGCGGACCGGCGACGGGCCGTATCTCACCTTCTCATAGGCGATTTCCGCCTCAAGCCGCCGGAATCCGGGTCGATCACGCAAGGGAATCGCGTCGTCGCCCCGATTCCGGAGGAGCACCGTGTCCGTCGCGGCCCCACACAAGTCCTTGATGGATCTCCACCCCCGGGAGCTGAAGCAGTTCGTCGGCGATCTGCCCACGTTGCCGGTGGTGTTCCGCGAGCTCTTCGCCCGCATGCAGGATCCCGACACCCAGGTCAGCGAGCTGGCCGACGTGATCGGCAAGGACCAGGCTCTCACCGCCAAGATCCTCAAGCTGGTCAACAGCGCCTTCTACGGCCGACCGTCGCAGACCTCCACCATCAGCCGGGCCGTGATCATCATGGGCTTCCAGGCGGTGCGTTCAGCCGCGCTGGCGGTGTCGGTGTTCGAGCAGTTCAAGGGCATGGAATCGGCCGCGGCGTCATTCAACCTCGAGGAATTCTGGCGCCACAGCATCGGGGTCTCTTGCGTGGCCAAGCAGATGTCCATGGTTCTCGGCCGCTGCGAGCCCGAGGACGCCTTCGTGGCCGGTCTGCTCCACGACACCGGCAAGCTGGTCATGCTGCAGCACTTTCCCGAGGACGTCGACGACCTCACCCGCGCCGCCGGTGAGCAGCAACTCACCTGGCGCGCCTGCGAAGAGGTCCTCTTCCCCATCAACCACGCCACCATCGGGCGGGCGCTGTTCCGCGCCTGGGACTTTCCAGCGCCCGTGGTCGAGGCCGTGGCCTGTCATCACGACCCCGAGGCCGCCAGCCGCCACGCCGAACTCGCCGCGCTGGTACACCTGGCCGACTACTTCAGCTACCACATGGAAGCCGGTTGCCCCGGCGCCGTGGCCGCACGCCAGCATTCGTCCGATGCCGCCAAACTGGTGGACCTGACGCCCGACGCGGCCAGCGAGGTCGTCGAGCGGTCGCGCGAGGAGTTCGAGGAATCGCTGGAGATTCTCAAGTTGCTGGACTGATCCGTGGCAGGACGGGCGGTCAAGGGGCGGCGATCCTCAGCGGGGTCGCCGCCCTTCTCTTGACGGCGAATCCACGATCGGCGTACATGCGTCAGGCCTTGATCCGCACTACCTTGGCGAATTAGATTGCTATCCGGCCGCCAAACCTGCACCGGGGAAGCTTCACGACCATGTTTGCCACTCGCCCGAGACGTCATCTGCCGTACCTGCTCACGCTGGCAGGCCTCCTCGTAGCCTGCGCCGCCACCGCCGCCGACCAAGGCGTCTTCAGTGGCGCCAATCCCGACAGCGCACTGCAACGCGTGCTGGCCGAGATGCCAGGCGAGATGATCACCCTTGAGACCGCCATCGCCGAGGCGCTGATCCGCGACACCGGCATCGCCGTGGCCCGGGCCGATCTCGAGGCCGCCGTGGGAGTCGAGCGCCGCGAGGGCGGCATCTTCGACCCCGAGGTCTTTGCCGAGGGCAGTCAGGCGGGCAACAGTCAGCCCAGCTCGTCGGTCTTCTCCGGCGCCGACGTGCTCGAGACCGAATCCACCCGCCTCGGCGCCGGCGCCCGCTGGCTCCTGCCCCTGGGCACCGAACTGACGGCCCTGCTGAACTCCGAGCGCGTGACCAGCAACTCCAACTTCGCCACTCTCTCGCCGCAGATCGACACCTACGGACAGCTGGAACTGGTGCAGCCGTTGCTGCAGGGATTCGGCCCCGGAACCAGCAGCGAACGCGACGCCGCGGTCAGCGACCGCGAGGGCGCCGAGGCCAGATACGATGACGCCCGCCTGGCGACCCAGGCCGAGGCGGAGACGGTGTACTGGGCGCTCTTCGCGGCCGAGCGAGATTTTGCGGTCCAGAAGCTGATCCGCGACCAGGCGGCGAGCTTCCTCGTGGAGGTTCGTTCGCGTGCGCGGTCGGGTCTGGCCAGCCCCGCCGACGAGGCCAACGCGCGGGTCTTCCTGGCGGAGCAGGAACAACTAGTGCTCGACGGCGAGGAGATCCTCGACAGCCTCTCGGACCGGCTGGTCACCCTCATGGGCCGGCGCCCCGTCGGCGGCGAACTGCGATTCCGTCCGCTCGACACTCCGGCGCCGACGGTCATGCCCGGCGGCGGTCTCGACGGACTGCTGACCCTGGCCTACACCCACAACCGCCAGATCATCGCCGCCGAGCGGCAGGTCGAGAGCGTCCGCTCCCGGGCCGGCGGCGCGCAATGGAACGCGCGGCCGCAGCTCGACCTCGTGGGCCGCCTCGGCGGGCGTGGTCTCGCCGGCACCGGCAACGACGTGATCCTCGACTTCGGCGGCGGCTCCCCCGACACCCTGAGAACCGACCTGGACACCGGTTACGGAGAGAGCGTCGAGCAAACCCTCCGCCGCGACTATCCCACCTGGAGCGTGGGCATGCGCTTCAGCGTGCCCATCGGCGGCGGCTCCACCGCCGGCGAGCGCGACCGCCTCGACGCAGAGGTGGTGCGCGCCGAGATGCAGGTCGAGGCGCTGCGTCGGGAACTCGCCGCCGAGGTGCGGATCCAGTACCGCGAACTGGACCGCAGCCAGCGCCGGCTCGCCTTCGCCACCGAGGGCATCGACGCGTCCCTGGAGCAGGTCCGCATCGGTTCGCTACAGTTCCGCAGCGGACAGACCACCGCCTTCGAGATCGTCCGGCTGGGGGCCGACCTCGCCGACGCGCAACGCCGCTACTCGCTGGCCCTGGTGCGCACCGCGCGAGCCGCCGCCACGCTACGCCGTCTCACTGCCGGCGCCTATCCCGGTCCGCTGGGCGACGCCATTCCCGCCGAGGAGTCCAACCCGTGATGCTGCGTCAACGTTCCATTGCGCGCCGCCGGCCCGGGAGCGGACGCTCTCGACCTGCCGCTCGGCGGCGATGATCTGGCGGTTGTGGG
>PIVY01000933.1 GCA_003353795.1 bacterium | reverse complement strand
GGTTTAAGCCGCCTTGACGGCGACGGCAGGGCCGTTGCTCCAGCGGAAATCGGTGCCATCGACCCACATGCGGTGCAGAATTACGGCCAGGCGCCTGGCGACGGCGACGATGGCACGGCGCATGCCGCGCCGCTGGGCCACTCGCATGCCCCACGCCTTCAGCCAGGACCATTTCCGGCTGTGGGTGAGGAGCGACTGCGCGGCCTCGTACAGCATCGTGCGGAGCATGGTGTCGCCGCACTTGGACACGCGGCCATCATAGTCGGTCTCGCCGGACTGGTATCGCTTCGGCGTCAGACCGACATGCGCGCCGACCGCCCTGGAGTGAACGAAGCGCTGCGGCTGATCAATGGTAGCCCGGTAAGTCAGCGCGACGACCACGCCGACGCCAGGTGCTGTCATGAGCCGTCGGCAAATCGGGTCATGGCGGACCGTGTCGAGCAGCATCTTGTGGAGGATCGCGAACTGCTGGCGCATCACTCGCCTGGCGGTGAGCAGCGGTTCCACGATAGC
>PIVY01000326.1 GCA_003353795.1 bacterium | reverse complement strand
CCGTGACGGTTTGCCTCTGGCTCGTGCCTCTCGCAGCCGCCGATGGCGCCCCGCCGCCGGTTCATTTCCGTCTGCACGACGAGGCCGCCATGCCCACGGCCAAGCTCTGCGACGAGGTCTGGCAGCGCCACGGCTGGGCGCTGGCGGAGGCCTTGCTGCCCGCCGGAGTCGTTCCCGATACGGTGGATTGCCTGATCCTGCCCTCGGCCGCGTTCGACCAGTACTTCGCCAAGCGCCTGCCCGACTGGGGCGTGGGGGTGGCCGTGCCGCCGGGCCACCTCATTGCGCTGGATCACGAGCGGTTGCCGCTCATGGGGCCCGGGCCCGAGGCGGTGTTCCTGCACGAGATGACCCATGCCTACCTGTTTCAGGGCGCCGGTACCGCCCGCCTGCCCACCTGGCTGCACGAGGGCGCCGCCATGCGGGCCAGCGGGCAGTGGCGATTCACCGACACGGTGGGGGTGATCCTGGAGGGACGCCTGCCGTCGCTGGCGAGCCTGGACGGCCCGTTTCCTCGCGGCGTCGTGGCCGCCCATCAGGCCTATCGCACCAGTCTGCTGGCGGTCAACTGGCTGGAGAAGCAGCACGGACCGCACGCGGTGCCGCGGATCGTGGAGGCCACCCGGCGGACCGGCGACTTCCAGGCGGGCTTCTTCGCGGCCACCGGTGAGACTGAAGACGACTTCGCCGATCGTTTCGCCGGATCCATGCGACTGCGCTACGGATGGGTGCTGCTGCTCTTCCGCTGGCCGACCCTCTTCGTGATCATGGCTCTTGTTTTCTCCGTCGGGGCCATTCGCAAGATCGTGATCTACCGGTTGAGCCTCCGCGAGGATGACGACGAGGACGAAGTGATCCGCTGAAGTCAGATAGCTCCCAGTGATTCCCCCGGATCCCCGATGCAATCCGCACGATTCAGGTTGGCCGATCTTTGCCTCGTGCCCGGTCGGGCAAGGATTGCCTGTCGTCAAAAAAGTGGATGAAATCTATCCGGGACGAAAACCCATTGTCCTGCCACCATATGCCGCGGGTCCGCCTTGAATCCGATGCTTGGTCCCTGCCTTGCAACCCGGAGGAGGTCAAGACCGCAACGCGGTTGAAGGGCTCCAACGGTAGAGGTGCTGGACGTGAATCGCATTCGCAAAACCGGGCTCGTGATGGTGATGTCGATCCTGCTGCTGGTGCCGCTGGGTGCCGTGGCGCAGGACGATACCGTGCCGGTCACCTTCGGCTGGGCGGCCTGCCCGGCGATCGACGGTGACGGGCTTCCGCGCGCATTGGCCGTTCGCTACGAGGTGTTCGTCCAGCGCGGCACAGCCGACGAGGTCCTCGTGGCCACCGTGGATGCCGATACCGAGTACACCCTGCAGGCCGATCGGGGCGTGGTGCAGCGCATCCGCGTCGTGGGCTACGACAGCCTCGACCGTCCCTCGCCCGCCAGCGAGTGGTCCGACCCCATCTACTTCGACGTGGAGCGGTCCAGCGACGACGATACCCCGCGCATCGTTCCGGTCGAGCCCACGCTGGGACCCAACTATCCGAATCCGTTCAACCCCGAGACCCGCATCGCCTACAGCGTGCCCGTGGATTCGCCCACCGGTTCGCGCATGGCCCTTGAGATCTACAACCTGCGCGGCCAGCGCATCCGCACCTTCGATCCCGATTCGGATCCGGGCTGGCACGAGGTGACCTGGGACGGCAAGGACGACCGCGGTATGGTCCAGGCCACCGGTACCTACGTGACGCGCTACGTGTGCGGCGACAAGGTCGACGTGGGTAAGATGACGATGATCAAGTAACTCCTCTTCGAAATATTGGTGGAGGATGGACCCGGCGGCTGTATGGCCGCCGGGTTCTTTTGTGGGGTGGGGTGTGGTAGAATTGGTAGTGAGTTGTCATCTGGGGGATTGGCATTTGGGGGACGTATGCGCTGGGGAATTCTTGTTCTGCTGGTGTTGGTGATGGGGTCGGATGCGGGGGCGTTCGACCTGGGCGCGCGGCTGTCGGAGAAGTCGCCGCGGGAGTGGCTGGTCAACGTGCCGGTGAATGAGCGGCAGGGTGTACTCGGTATCGGCATCCACGGTGGCCACGAGGACCTCGTCGGCTGTGCCG
>PIVY01000198.1 GCA_003353795.1 bacterium | reverse complement strand
TCGAGCCGCAGGTACGGCACGCTGACCGGATCGAAGTACTCGCGTTCCAGCAGCGACTCCAGGATGTCGATGGCCATATCCGCCTCGCCGATCTGGACGGCGACCATGGCGTGGGTGTACTCGACGCCGATGGCGTAGAACAGGTCGTTCGGCCTGGCCTCGCGACTCAGCTGAAGGTACCGGCGCGCCTCACCTTCGTTGCCGAGGTAGGCGTGCATCATGGCCAGGCCCCCCGGCAACTGAGGGTTGTTCGTGCCGCCGTCGAGCTGGGCGTTCAGCAGGGCGAGGCCGGCTTCGAACCGGACGCGAGCCTCGTCTGGTCGACCCTGGCGCCGCAAGACCTCGCCGAACAATCCGTGATAGAAGACCCGCTCTCGCGCCGAGCGCAACTCGGCCGGATCGATTTCGGCGAGGCCGCTTTCGGCCGCGCCGAAATTCCGATCCAGCACGTCGTACCAGGCGTGGGCCAGTACCTGGGCCGCATCGGGCAGCCCCGGGATCCGGTCGGTGATCGCGCGGGCCTCGGCCACGGTGCCGCCGGAGCCCAGGAGATTCTCGGCCTTCTCCTCGTAGGCCGCCGGCGCATCCGGCTCCAGGGCGATGGCGCGATCGAACAGCTGGTCGGCGATCTCGTACTGGCGGCGACCTGCCTGGGTGCCGGCCAGCATCAGCACCGTGTGGGCGTTCTGCGGATCCAGACGCGAGGCCCGTTCCAGTCGCGCCACGGCCTCGTCTAGCCGACCCTGACGACGGCGGATGTAGCCAATGGCCTCGTGAACCGACGGGTCGTCGGGGCGCGCGGCCTCCACTTTGGCGAATTCCACCAGCGCTCGATCGTAGTCGAGGTAGCCGAGGTAGTAGTGGTAGCCCTTGGCCAGATGGACTGCGGGATGGTCGGGAGCCACCGCCTCGGCGCGCGCGATGGCCTGCGCCGCCGCCGTCAACGCCTCATCGCCGGCGTCGCCGCCCTGATAGAGCATGTCGTAGGCGTTGGCCAGCTCGCTCCAGGCCTCGACGAATTCGGGATCGAGTTCCACCGCCCGCTCGAACATCTCGATGACCAGCCGGAACCGCTGGGCGTCGTAGCCCGGGCGGGTCCACAGTTCCATGCCGCGCAGGTAGGCCTGATAGGCGTCCATGTTCTCGGTGGGCCTGGCCTGCAGGGCGTCGCGTTCCGGCTCCAGCAGGGTGATGTTCAGCTCGCGGGCCACCTCGGCGGCGATGTCGCCCTGCACGGCGAAGATCTCGGCCAGGTCGCGGTCGTAGCGGTCGGCCCAGAGATGGGTGTCGTCGGACACGCGGATCAGCTGCGGGGTGACGCGCACCCGGTTGGTGCCGTCCTGGCGGCGTTCCCAGCGGACCGTCCCCTCGAGCACGTAATCCACTCCCAGCTGGTCACCGATCTCGCGCAGCGGCGGGCGGTTCTCCTTGTACTGCATGGCGCTGGTGCGCGAGATGACGCCCAGGCCGGGCACGGTGGCCAGGCGGCTGGTGATCTCCTCGGTGAGGCCGTCGGCGAAGTAGTCGTCGTCGCTGGCGCCCAGGTTCTCGAAGGGCAGCACCACGATCATCTGGCGGGTGTCGGCGGCGACCGCCGCGACCGGCGTCGTCACGGGCGCTCCATCGCCCGCGCCGCCGCGCGGCAGCCAGACCGCCACGGCCACCGCCGCGATCACCAGCGCCGCCGCCGCGATCCGGCCGGTCGGCAACGATCGGCGCGGCGCCACCACCGGCGCGCGGCCGGCAGTCGAGCTGTCGTGCTCCACCTCACGCTCGAGCTCGCGCAGGTCGTTGCGCACGCCGCGGGCGGTCTGGTAACGATCGTCGGGATGCTTTTGCAGGCAACGGTTGACGATGCGTCCGAACTGGCGAGGCAGGTTCTGCCGGATCTCCGACACGGGCGTGGCCTCGTCCCGCAGGATGGCCGACATGGTCGCCACCGCCGAATCGCCGCCGAAGGGTCGCTTGCCCGTCACCATCTCGTAGAGGACCACGCCGAGGGAGAAGATGTCCGACCGGTGATCGACCGTCTTGCCCTCTAGCTGCTCCGGTGACATGTACGGCACCGTGCCAAGGATCTGGCCGTCGGCGGTGACCAGGTTGTCGGCCGCCACGGTGGCGTCGTCGGGAGCGGTCGGCTCCTGCTGCCACTTGGCCAGTCCGAAGTCGAGGACCTTCACGCGGCCGTCGCCGTCGACCATGATGTTGGCGGGCTTCAGATCGCGGTGGGTGATCCCGGCGGCGTGGGCGGCGCAGAGCGCGTCGGCGAGGGGTTCGGCGATGTCGAGAAATTGTGCGAGTCCGATCCCCTGATCGCCGATCAACTCGGCGAGGGCCCGGCCGCGAACCAGCTCCATGGTCAGGAACCGGATCCCGTCCGCCTCCTCCACCGAGTGGACGGTGACGATGTTCGGATGGTTCAACGCCGCCACGGCGCGGGCCTCGCGCTGGAAGCGCTCGAGGCTGGCAGGATCGGACGCGATCTCCGCCGGCAGGACCTTGAGGGCCACCCGCCGCTGCAGCTGCGTGTCCTCGGCCTCGTACACGACGCCCATGCCGCCACGGCCGATCTCCGCGACGATCTCGAAGCTACCGAGCTGGCGTCCGACCATGGTGCCTTTCAGGGGTTCGCGACGATTCCTGCGCTACTGAAACTCGTGTTTGTCCTGGACCAGAATAACGGCAAAGCGCATCGGCGGCATCTCCTCGCCGATCCGGCGACGTGGGCATGAAAACGCGGGGCCCGTCAGGGACCCCGCGCGATTCGTGAACCGGATCGGGCAGCTCACGGCTGCCCTCGGGTCAGACGCCTCAGGTGAAGCCGCCGCCGCCGCCACAGCCGCCACCGCCACAGGCCGGACCGGCGTCGTCGCCGCTCGTGGACGCGAAGGTCGACAGGCTGCGTTCCACCCTCTTGCTGCCACAATCGGGGCAGTTCGCCTCGCCCGCGTTCAGCTGGGCGAAGGTCATGATCTCCTCGAACTGACGGCCGCAGCCGCCGCAGACGAACTCGAAGATGGGCATGACAGGAGCTCCTCTTCTTACTCGACCTTGCTGGTCGTTTCGGTCTCGACCACCTCGGTGGTCGTCTTGCTGGCCATCTTGTCCTGCGGGTCCCCGACCTCGCATTGATTGGACATTCAGCCGCCCCGTATTCCGAACCTCGGCAGGACGACGTTGACGATCACCAGATACGCCACGATGAAGATCGCTATCTCCCACATCGTCTTCCTCCCTCGCTGTTTAGAATCTTCGTAACTCATTGACTACAATCTACGCCTTTCCCGGTCCCTGTCAAGCCGGTGCGGAGGCTCATGAGTGTCGTGGATCGTGCCGGTATGACGCCCCGAGGGCCGAAATTCCCTGGCTCGCCGGCGGCAATCGACTATCATCACCGGAGATGCCCATCTCCCAGATGTTCTGCCCGGAGGCGTACCCCCGTGACCGATTTTTCGCGCACCCTCGTGACCGCCGCACTGCCTTACGCCAATGGCGAGATCCACCTCGGTCACCTGGCCGGCGCCTATCTGCCGGCCGACATCTATGTACGCTACCTCCGCCTGCGGGGTCGCCCGGTACTCTTCATCTGCGGCACCGACGAGTACGGCGTGCCCATCACCCTGACGGCCGAGCGCCTGGGTATCACGCCCAAGGAACTGGTCGACCAGAACTACGCGTCGATCAGCGAGAGCTTCGTCGGCCTGGGCATCGAGTTCGACAATTTCTCCCAGACCAGCCGCGAGATCCACACCGAGACCAGCCGGGATTTCTTCCACGACCTGCACGCCCAGGGTCGCTTGAAGCAGAAAACCACCCAGCAGTTCTTCAGCGCGAGCCAGAACCGTTTCCTGGCCGACCGTTACATCGAGGGCACGTGCCCCAAGTGCCAGAGCGACGGTGCCCGCGGCGACCAGTGCGAGAACTGCGGCAGTTCCCTCGACCCCACCGACCTCATCGACCCGCACGACGCACTCAAGGGCGAGCCCCTCGAACTTCGCGAGACCACTCACTGGTACCTGCCCCTGGGCGACTGGCAGAAGAAGCTCGAGGTGTTCATCGACTCGCATCCCGAGTGGAAGGACAACGTGCAGCAGTACTGCCACTCGTGGTTCAAGGACGGCCTCAACGACCGTGCCGTCACCCGCGACATCGCCTGGGGCGTGCCCGTGCCCCTGGAGGACCACGACGGCAAGGTCCTCTACGTGTGGTTCGACGCCCCCATCGGCTACATCTCGGCCACCCGCGAGTGGGCCCTCGAGCAGGGCGACCCCGAGGCCTGGCGCCCCTGGTGGCAGGATGACACCACGCGCCTGATCCATTTCATCGGCAAGGACAACGTGGTCTTCCACACGCTCATGTTCCCGGCCATGCTCATGGCCCACAGCGAGCATTACGTGCTGCCGGACAACGTGCCGGCCAACGAGTTCCTGAATCTCGAGGGTCGGAAGCTGTCCACCAGTCGAGGCTTCGCCGTGTGGCTGCCCGAGTACCTGAAGTCCTTCGAGCCCGACTCCCTGCGCTACGCCATGGCCCGCAACCTGCCCGAAACCCGGGACATGAATTTCACCTGGGAAGGCTTCCATGCCCGCAACGACAACGAGCTGGGCAACAACTTCGGCAACCTCATCAACCGGGTGCTGACCTTCATCCACAAATACTTCGACGGCGTGGTTCCGGAGTGGTCCGAGGAGCAGATGCAGGACATGGACCGCGCCGCCCTGGCCGAAGTCGCCGAGCTGCGCGAGAAGTGGGCCGCCCACCTGGAGGAATTCGAGATCAAAGCGGCCATGGAGTGCGCGTTCGCCGCGGGGCAGGCGGGCAACCGATACTTCGACGAGTCAGCGCCGTTCAAGACCCGCAAGACCGACCTCGAGCGCTGCGAACACAGCCTGGGCATCGCCGTGCAGATCCTGCGGCAACTGTGCCTGATGCTGGCGCCGGTGGTGCCGTTCGGCATGACGAAGCTGTGGAGCTGGCTGGGCATGGAAACGGCGCTGTTCCACGGGTCATGGGAAGAGGCGGGGCGCGACATCCCCGCCGGACGGCAGCTGGGCAAGCCGGAAATCCTTTTCCCGCGGCTGGAAGAGGAAGCGGTTCAGGCGGAAGTTGACCGGCTCAACCGGCTAGTGGAGACGCTGGACGAGGAGTGATCCGGGATCGGCAGCCGCTCGCTGCCTCTTTCTTCACCGGCAGATCGCGTCCATCGATTCTTGCGGCGCGCCCCCCCACACGAAGGAAGGCGCGCCCCGCTCAGTGCGCTCCGCTCCCCTTCACCACCACTCCCACGGTTCGCACCATGATCTTCAGATCGGTACCCAGACCCACGTCGCGAATGTAGCGCCGGTCCAGGGATACCTTTTCACGGACGGACTCCAGATCCGTGTCGTAACCCGTCTCGACCTGAGCCAGGCCGGTGATGCCCGGCCGCACGAGCAGGCGCTCGCGATAGTGAGGAACATCCTGCTCGAGGCGGCTGATGAAGCAGAGGCGTTCGGGCCGCGGGCCCACCACGCTCATCTCGCCCCGCAACACGTTCCAGAACTGCGGCACCTCGTCCAGGCGACTCTTGCGCAGAAAGCGACCCACTGTGGTCACGCGCGCGTCGCCGGCAGTCGCCCAGCGGGGGCCGTTTTTCTCGGCGTCGGTGCGCATGGTACGCAGCTTCCAGACCCGGAACGGGCGCCCCGGCCGGACCGTCTTACGCCGGTCGACTCCGGCGCTCAACCAGCGACGGCCGCGTCGGTTGACTCCGATCCGCTCCTGGCGGTAGAAGATGGGTCCCCGGGAATCCAGGTAGATGATCGCCGCAAGCACGGGCAGCACCAGGCCGAACACGGTCAGCGCGGGCACGGCCACGGCCACGTCGAGCAGGCGCTGGATCCGGGCAGTGTACTTGCGATTGTCCACGTCGCGAATGGGCGGATCGGCGACCGTACGCGGCTGCGACGCGGGAAGGCGCAGACGTTCGGACGGCGTGGACACGGCATAGGTGGCCGTGGCGGCGGCGGCCGACATGGCGGCCTGCGGGCGATCACTGGACTTCATGTGGAAACGGGACATCATGCACTCTCCTGATCCAACCTGGTCGGGTCCTCGATGGACGGGATACCGGCAGTGTTTCGCCGGTCGAACAGGTCTTACATGCCCATTGAGACGGTCTCTGGACCTCAGGATCACGAACGGATTGGGAATTTTCGGAAAGATTGGATGAACTTGCTGTCAATAAACGCGTTGAAGCCGGCGCAGAGCCGGCTTCAACGGGTCGATCAGCAAGAAAATCAGATGGCCAGTTCACCATCGCGGAGCACGTAGGCAGCTTCGCCGCCGCGCACCACCGAGATGGTGGGCCGATGCACCAGGAAATCCACGTGGCGACCCGAGTGGATGCGCCCGCCGGGGAACCCCTGGTTGTCGCCGAACGCCACGTGCGCGGTGCGCAGGGCCTTCTCGTCCTCGAGCATGCGGCCGACCAGCCGCGCACCCGGATTGAGACCCATACCCACCTCGCACACCGAGCGGGCGCCCTCGTCGTGGTCGAGGTGGCGCTGGATGCGCTCGCCCCAGAGCATGTCGTCGCAGTTCACCGACACGGCGCGGCCATTCTCGATCTCGATGCGCACGGGCATGGGAGGCACGCCCTCGTCACCCACGGGACCGTCGGCAACGAGGACTCCGCGAGCGGACCCCTCCACGGGTGCGCAGTAGACCTCGCCGCAGGGCAGGTTCACGCAGCAGTTGGGCTCGGCCTTCAGGTCGGAGATGAACGGGCGGCCCTTCACGTCCACGACCAGGTCGGTGCCCAGCGCGGTCTGCAGGCGCAGCGACTCGGCGCCGCGCAGGAGATCGAGCATGAGCTCCTCGCGCAGATGCATTCGACGATAGTCCACGTCCAACGAACCACCGGTCATCATGTCGGCACTGATGCCCGGCGCATGACCCATGCGAATGGACCCCTGCGCTTCCACCAGGTTCAGCCACGCGATGCGAAACGGGGTCTCGGCCGTATGACCGGGAATGGCGTTGATCACCACCGTCGGGCCGGGTATGAGCGCGACGAGGCCGTCGGGAATCCGCTCGAGCGGCCGCCCCGTGGACGGCAGTTCGTAGCTCGTGACCGTGCAGCCGTAGGCCCGCGCCGCCCCGGCGAAGGCTTCGGCGCAGGCCGCACAGACGTCGTCTCCTACCACGAGCACGTGGTCCTCGGGACGAAGGTCGAGCGCGGCCTCCATGGCCCTGCTCGCCGCAGCGATCATTGCCGGGGTCGTGTCCTGTGAAATTCCGAAGTTCATTCCGTTCCTCGTGGGGTCGATTGCCTTGGCCCGGCCATTCCGGGGGGAGCCCGGCCAGGAGCAAACATCGTCAGCGAGAATGGGAAATGCAAAGGCCGGGTTGGGGCGGGCCAGAAGGATATATTTCTTGCGTTGCGCGGCAAAACGCTGTGACAGAATCACCTACGCAAACGGGTCGCCCGAGGACATTCCCCAGGGCAACCCGTTGGACAAAAAGAACTTAATTTCGGTGACTCAAGATCGACGATCGACTACTGGACCAGCGACAAGGTCCGGTGGCGCACGCCGACGCCGTCGTCCAGTCGGACCAGGTACGTCCCGGCGGCACCAGGCCGCCCGGCGGCGTCTCGTCCGTCCCACGGCACCCGCTGCCAGCCGCCCGTGGCCGCGCCGGCGTACAGGGTCCGCACGTGGCGACCACGCAGGTCGAACACCGCGAGATTCACCGGCGCGTCGGCAGCGGCGCGGAAGCGAAGTTCGGTGCGCGGATTGAAGGGATTCGGAAACGCGGGCGCCAAGGTCAGCACAACATGCGGCGCGGAGCCGGCGGGCCCCGTCAAGGGCGCCAAGGCGAGATCCGTGCCGTCCTCGAACGTCACGTCGAGCGCATAGGACAGGTCGGTGCCGCGACCGGCGGCCGACACGTCTCGCAGTTGCAGATCTCCATCGACGATCTCCGGCGCACCGTCGTGCAACATGGTGCGTGCGCCAGTGACTGCATCCACTCGGGCGAAGACAACCCGGCTGATCTCGCCCGCCGTCGCGTACACCGGGACGCTTCCGACGATGCCCCCGTCAGCGGCCCAGCGGCATCGCCACTGACCCAGCATCGTCGGCACGGCCTCACCGCTGCTGTCGATGACCCGCACCCACCCGGCGATCGCGAATGTCGCCACGTTGCCCTCGGGCGCGGAGACGGCATAGTCGTCTTCGCCGTCGCCGTCGATGTCGCCAGCCCAGGCGCACCAGGCGCCGAAATGATCGTTGGCCGCGGTCCCGGCCACCGGTTCGCCGCGGTCCACTTCCTCCAGGCCGTCGGCGTCGCCCACGTCGCCGTGGCCGCCGGGCACGAGAAAGGCGCGGCCCGCGTTGGCAGCCAGCGCGTCGTCGAACGGCGCGCCGACCACCAGGTCGGGCGCGCTCGTGCCGGTCACGTCTCCCACGCCGGTCACCGACCAGCCGAAGTGGCTGTTGCTGCTCGGACCGTCGGCCTCGCGGTCGGACTGGTCGTCGGCGTCGAAGCCGCCGAAGAAGACCTCGGCGCGACCCTTGTTGATACCGCCGCCGCTGTAGTAGGGAATGCCCACGATGAGATCGGGGTTGGCCTCCAGTTCATCCATGAGCTTTTTTCGTTTGA
>PIVY01000197.1 GCA_003353795.1 bacterium | reverse complement strand
TGAGATGGTTCCGCATCTCCTGGAGCACGCGGCGCTTGTTGTTCTCGTTCTCCATATCGATGAAGTCGATGACGATGATGCCACCGAAATCGCGCAGACGCAGCTGCCGGCAGACCTCGCGGGCGGCCAGCATGTTGGTCTGCAGGATCGTGTCTTCCTGGTTCCGCTTGCCCGTGAAGCGGCCGGTGTTGACGTCGATGGACACGAGCGCCTCGGTGGGCTCGATGATCAGGTAGCCGCCCTTCTTCATCCAGACCCGGCGATCGAGGCTCTTCTTGATCTCGGGCTCGATGTCGTAGTGGTCGAAGATGGGCAGGTCGCCGGTATAGAGGCGGATGCGCTTCTCGAGTTCGGGCGCGAAGATCTTGGAGTACCCGGCGAGGCGGGTGTAGTCCTCGTTGTCGTCGACGATGAGTTCCTCGACGTCTTCCTTGAAGATGTCGCGGATCAGGCCGACCACCAGCCCTACGTCCTCGTGCACCAGCGCCGGCGCCACCGCAGTGGCAGCGGCCTCGCGGATCTGCTGGGCGAGGTCGGAGAGGTAGCGTACGTCATGGCGCACGGATTTCTCGTCGGCGCCCTCGGCGGCCGTGCGGATGATGAACGCACCCTTGTCCGGCCGGTGCTGCTGCAGGTGCTGCTTGAGGCGCACGCGTTCGCGACGGTCGGCGATCTTTCGCGAGACGCCGATGTGACGGCCCTTGGGCATCATCACCAGGTATCGCCCGGGCAACGAGAGGTCAGCCGTCAGGCGCGGACCCTTGGTGCTGATGGGCTCCTTGGTCACCTGGACGACGATGTCGTCGCCCACCTTGAGCTGGTCGGCGATGTCAGGGACCGGATCGCCACGACCGCGACGGCGTCCGTCGCCGCTGTCGCCGCTGTCGTCGTCGTCGTCGTCGTCGCCCGTGCCGCCGTGAACTACATCGCTGGCGTGCAGGAAGCCGGCCTTCTCCAGGCCGATGTCCACGAACGCCGCTTGCAGCCCCGGTTTGACCGAGGTGACCTTGCCCTTGTAGAGATTACCCACGATGCGACGGGCGTCTGCCCGTTCCACGATCAGTTCGACCGGTTCAGCGTCCTCCAGGATCGCCACTCGGACCTCGTGGGGGGTCGAGTTGATGATGATGTCTTTGCGCATGTCTCCATTTCCATGGCGGATACTAACTGTTCATGTGCGCCTGGAACCACACGCGGCGACGCATCGCCTGGATCTCCTCGAAAGGAGACATCCAGCGGCCGATGTCGTCTCGGCCCAGAATGCTCGTTCGCGTCACCGCGCACCAGCGTGGTTCGGGCAGGTCCGCCCCGAAAAGGGCGGCCAGGAATTCATGCACCGGCAGGCCGGCGCCCTCGGCTGCCCGCACCAGACTCAGGTGCAGGGCCGGGGGCGTTGACCCGTCCGGCGCGTCCATCATGCGGAGCCCGTCATCGGGCACCAGTGTCCGGGCATCGACGACCACATCGGGCTTGCCGGGCCGGCGGCGGGTCCAGGGCCAGCGTTCGGCCGCCAGAAAGGTCTCGATGCTGCGCTGCGCGGCCTCACGGCCCGGGCCTTCATCTGCCTCGGCCGGCAGAACGACAAGGTAGTCGAATCGGTCGGCAAGCGAATCGATGCTGGGCGGCGTGATGGTCCCCACCGTGATTCCGCGCACCACGACGAGCCCGTCGGGCATCACCGCGTCGAGGCGTTGCACCCAGCCAGGCTCGATCCACTGGAAAGCGAGGTCCAGGACCTCGCGGTCACCCGCCACGCCAACCGGCAGCGGCGGTCCGTACTTCACCAGCGGATGCGGATGATAACCCTTGCTGTAGGCTACCGGCAAGGAGGAACGACGGAGCGCCAGGTGCAACTGGCGCTGAAAGTCCAGGTGCCCCAGGTACACCAGCCGCCCCTGCTTGGCGTACTCGAGTCGGCACCAGACCTTGGCCGACGCCTGCTCGCGCCAGTGGCGCCAGCGGGGATCTTCCGGCTCGCGCTGCGCGGTGGTGGAGACGTCGATGGCCGGTGTCGGCGCGGGATCCGGCGCCGCTGGCAAAAATTCGGCCGGGACGTGGGCGAGCCCTCCCTCGCAGGCTGCACAGTCGGTACAGGGACCGTCGAGGCGACAGTCGGGAGTCGTCTCGCCGGCCTGAGCCAGCTCCCACTCCCGTTGCAGGAAGGGACGGTCCACCGGCCCCAGGACCGAGTCCCACGGCAAGGGCGCAGCAGGGTCCCGCGGAGCGGTCAATGCGTCGGCATCCACCTCGCAGGCCGCGAAGGCGCGCTCCCAGCGTGTGAAATCGAACTGCTCGTCCCAGCCATCGAATCGGGCGCCGTCCAGCCAAGCGGTTTCCACAACGTCGGCCAGACGGGCGTCGCCCAGGCCCAGCGCGGCCTCGAGGAAACTGACCTCGGGTTCACGCAGGCTCACCTTGGCTTTGAGCCGCCGCAGTCGTTTGGCCAGGTACAGGTTGCGCCGGGCGATCTCCGCCCTCGGGATCTGGCCCGCCCACTGGAACGGCGTGTGGGCCTTGGGCGCGAATGGCGACACCGACACCGTGACCTGCGAGCCGCCCCGCGGAGCGATCCCGATCATGCGACCGGCGAGAGCCACGATGCCTTCGAGGTCCTCGTTGGTCTCCGTCGGCAGTCCCAGCATGAAATAGAGTTTGATACGCTTGACGCCGCTCTTGAACGCCGCACGCGCGGCCGAGATGATCTCTTCGTCACCGATCTGCTTGTTGACCACGTCGCGCAGTCTCTGGGTCCCAGCTTCCGGCGCGAACGTCACGCTGCTCGGACGTTCGCGACCGATACGGGCATGCAGATCGGCGTCCACCGAATCCATGCGCAGGCTGGGCAAGACCAGATTGGTGCGGCGGTCGGCGAGACTGTCCTGGATCCCGGCCACCGCCGAACCCAGTCCCGAGTAGTCGCTGGTCGAGAGCGACAGCAGACCCACCTCGTTCAGGCCGGCTTCCTCGCTGTGATCGCGCGCGGTCTCCACCACCGCGGATACGTCCCGCTCGCGCACCGGGCGCTGGATCATACCGGCCTGGCAGAAGCGACAGCCGCGCGCGCAGCCGCGCATCACCTCCACGGCCAGCCGATCGTGCACCGGTTCGGTGACCGGCACCAGGGGGCGCGGCGGCGGTATCGTGTTGAGGTCGGCCAGCACCCGCGCCGGCACCGGTGCCGGGGCGTCCTCCCACCAGACGCCGTCGATCCGGCGTACCCGCTCGAGGATCTCGGCTCGAGAAGCGCCGCCTGCGCGCGCGGCGGCCACCGCGGCGGTGACCTCCCCCATGATCTCCTCGCCGTCGCCGGGCAGGATCACATCGCAGAACGGTCCGATCACCGCGGGGTTCATGGCGCAGGATCCGCCGACCACCACCAGGGGGTCGCCGTCGATCCGGTCACGGGCGCGTCGCGGCAGGCCCGCCAGGTCGAGCATGGTCAGCAGGTTGGTGTAGGCCAGTTCGTAACCCACGGAGAAGCCCACGATGTCGTAAGCGCGGGCGGGGCGCCGGGTGGTCAGGCCGAACAGCGGCAGACCCACCTCGCGCATGGCGGCTTCCATGTCCGGCCACGGCGTGAACGCGAGATCGCAGTACGCGTCGTCGCGGTCGTTGAGCAGCGAGTACAGGATGCGCAACCCGGTATGGGACATGCCCAGTTCGTAGGCGTCGGGGAAGCAGAGGAGCACGTTGGCGCCGTCGGGCCGCCACGCGTCGGCCGCAGCGACTCCCAGTTCGCCGCCCACGTACCGGGCCGGCCTGGAAACCAGCGGCAGGACGCGTCCTTCGAGGACGCGTCCCAGTTCGACCGGATCGTCGAAGCGGCTGTCGGGCCGCCAGGTGTGGGTCGCCGGCTTGATCATGCCTCCGGATCGTCGTCCGTCTGGCCCGTCCGCGGCTTGAGGATGATCTCGGCACCCTCGGCGTGGCGGTCGAACACGGCCTTGTCCGGCTCGGTGTCGAAGGGCACGGGGTAATCGCCCGTGAAGCAGGCCGTGCAGTAACGGTCGCCCTCGCCGGTGGCCTCGAGCAGACCTTCCAGGCTCAGGTAGTGGAGGCTGTCCACGCGCAGATAGGTGGCGATCTCCTCCACCGAGTGACTGCTGCCGATGAGTTCCTTGCGCACCGGAGTGTCGATGCCGTAGAAGCACGGGCTGGTCACCGGCGGCGAGGCGATGCGCAGGTGGACCTCTTCGGCGCCGGCCTGCCGGATCAACTTCACCAGCTTGCGCATGGTGGTGCCGCGCACGATGGAGTCGTCCACCACCACGACCCGCTTGCCGGCGAGCACCTCGCGCACCGGATTGAACTTGATGCGGACCGACATGTCGCGCACCTGCTGAGCCGGTGAGATGAAGGTGCGACCGACGTAGTGATTGCGGATGAGGGCCAACTCGAAGGGAATGCCCGTGGCCCGGGCGAAGCCCAGGGCGGCCGTGTTGCTGCTGTCCGGCACCGCGGTGACCACGTCCGCCGGCACCGGCGCCTCGCGACCCAGGATCTCGCCGCTGGACCGGCGCGCCCGTTCGACGCTGGTGCCGAACACCTGGCTGTCGGGGCGCGAGAAGTAGACGTGCTCGAAGACGCAGCGGCGCTCGCGCGCCACCTCGGCCACGCGCCGACTCACCAGATCGCCCTGGCCGAGGACCACCATCTCTCCGGGCTCCACGTCACGCAGATACCGCGCGCCGATGATGTCGAAGGCGCAGCTCTCGCTGGCCACCACGTAGCTGTCCTGGAAGCGGCCCAGGCAGAGCGGACGGAAGCCCAGGGGATCGCGGGCGGCGATGAGCGTGTCGCCGGTCAAGATGACCAGGCTGTAGGCGCCTCGCACCTGCGGTAGGATCTCCTGCACCGCATCGGCCACCGTGAGCGCCTTGCTCCGCGCCATGAGATGCAGGATCACCTCGCTGTCGCTGGTCGTCGAGAAGATCGACCCGTCCTGCTCCATGGTCCGGCGCAGCTGGGGCGCGTTCACCAGGTTGCCGTTGTGCGCCAGGCTCACGGCGCCACGGTGGCTGGCCACCTGGATGGGCTGGGCGTTGATGAGATTGCTGCTACCGCTGGTGGAATAACGGACGTGGCCGATGGCGTAGTTGCCCGGCAGGGACTTGACGGTCTTCTCGGAGAAGACCTTCGCCACCAGACCCATCTCCTTGTGGGTGTGGATGAGTCGGCCGTCGGAGACCGTGATGCCCGCCGATTCCTGCCCGCGGTGTTGCAGGGCATGCAGGGCCATGCTGGCCAGTTCGGCCGCGCCCTGGACGCCGGCGATTCCGACGACTCCGCATTCCTCGCGCCAGTGTCTTTCGTCCAGCATGGCGTTTCCTCAGCTCCGGCGCACGGCCACGAGCCAGCCGTGCAGGTGGGGGTTGACGAGCAGTCCCTGCTCGCCGCTGCGCGTAACCGCCAGGCGATCGGCCAGGCGCTCGGGCGCGCGGCCGTCGTCGGCGAGGATCAGACGCCAGAGCACGCCGGTGAGGATGGGGCCAGGCTCGCCGAGGGGGAACGCGGCCATGTCCACGGCCACGTGACCATCAGGCACAGGACCACCCAGCAGACCATCGGCCAGCCCGTCGCCCGGCAGATCGATATCGCTGGCCATGGGTCGACCGGGCCAGACCGGCGCCAGTTGCCCCCCGGCGACGGCAGCCCCGTCGAGCCAGGTCGCGCCGGCCGCGTCGGTCTCGAAATGGCCGTAGTGGTGCTTGTTGGGATTGTAGAAGCGACCGATCTCCAGGAGATCGGCGACCCGGCGTCCGTCGCCCTCGCCCCAGTACGTGTGCATCTCGCAACGATGCAAGGCAGCCAGCGCTTCGCCGCCTTCGAGGCGTCGTTGCATGACCCGCACGGCGGTGGCCGCATGCAGGTCCACGCCCTTGTGGCTGGTGAGCAGAGTGGTCTGGGTCATGGACGCTCGCCTCCGTGGCTGCCGATCAACCAGGTTCCTTCAGGCATCAACATAGTTCCACCAGCCGTCGCAGCAGCCAGAATCCCGGGCCGGCGGCTTCGAGTCGCTCCGGATCGGCGGCGGCATCACGGCGCAGGGCGCCCCAGGCGTCGGGAAGATCCTCCGGGACCATGCGCAACTGCAGGGCCCGTTCCGGATGCGGCATCATGGCCAGCACGTTGCCGCCACTGTTGGTCAGTCCCGCCGCGTCGATCAACGAGCCGTTGGGGTTGCCGCCCGAGCCGCCGGACAGCGGCGCGTAGCGCAGGGCCAGATAGCCGTCCCTTTCCAGGCGCTCGAAGAACGCGGGATCCTCGTGGGTGAAGCGGCCCTCGGCGTGAGCCACCGGCGCCGGGAACCCACCATCGAGCCCCTCGAGGAACGCGCAGTGGCTGCCGGACACCGGCTCCAGGCCTACCCAGCGCGAGTAGTAGCCGCGTCGACCGGGCTGACGGTTGGCGGCCAGGGCCACCTCCACGGCGCCGGGTTCGATGCCGGGCACGATGCCACTCTCCACGAGCACCTGGCAGCCGTTGCAGATACCCAGGATGGGCTTGCCGCCGGCGGCCGCCTCGCGCACCACCTCGAGCAGCGGATCCTTGGCAGCGACGGCGCCGGCGCGCACGCGGTCCTGGTAGCTGAAGCCGCCGGGAATGAGGAAGCCGTCGAAGCGGGCCAGTTCGTCGGCCGACCGGGTCCAGCGGAACACCTCGGCCTCGCCGCCGGCGATCTCGATGGACCGCGCCGACTCGACCTCGCAGTTCACGCCGGGCAGCTGGATCACCGCGAGGCTGGGTTTGCGGGTGAGCACCGCGGGACCGGGCTGGGCCGGCAACTCGGCGGTGACCGGGGGCGCGGCGCCGGGCACGGCCTCGGCCGCCGCGTCGCGACCGAACAGGCGGGGCAGCGTGGTCTGCCAGGCGACGGCGAGGTCGTTCACGTCCACGGTGACCGAGTCGCCCCCGGGAACGGTCACGGCGAGCCGGCCGTCGTCGGTGACCTCGCCCAGCGGACGCCACCAGCAACCGCCGAACGAGAGCAACTTCTCCACCTCGGGAGCACTGACCGCGGGGCAGGCCACCACGAAGCCGCCGTTCTCGCTGAAGAGAGTCTCGCGGAGTGTGAGGTTGTCCAGGTCGGCCGGTAGCTCGACGCTCACGCCGAGGCGCGACTGGCCCTCGAGGCCGACGGCCATCTCGGCCAGGGAGGCCGCCAGGCCACCGTCGCTGATATCGTGCACGGCGTTGACGATGCCCGCGCGCACCAGCGAGAGCACCGCCGCCAGTTCGGCACGAATGGCCGCGAAGTCGATTTCGGGCACGGCCGGTCGGCCGGCCTGGAAGCCGGCATCGACGTACAGGCTGCCGCCGGTCTCGCGGCACGGGCGACCCACGAGGAACAGCTTGTCACCCGCATCCTTCAGGTGCTGGCTACGGCTGCGACGGTAGTCGTCGACCACGCCCACGCAGGCCACGATGGGCGACGGTGCCACCGATCGACCACTGGCCGACTGGTTGTAAAAGCTGACATTGCCAGAGATTACAGGCAACGCCTCGCGCGGATTCGAGAGCCGGCCGAGTTGGGTGCAGGCCTCGCCAACACCCCGCACGCCCTCAGCGAACTCCCACATGGAGCGGGGCACCTCGGGGTTGCCGAAGTTGAGGCAGTCGGTGACCGCGGCCGGTTCGCCACCCACGCAGACCACGTTGCGGCAGGCCTCGATCACGGCCCGGGCGCCGGCACTGTAGGGGTCGGCCTGGCCGAGGAGCGGATTGCCGTCGGCGGTCATGGCCACCGCGCGCAGGCTGCCCGGCACGGGAGCCACCACGCCGGCATCGGCCTCGCCGGGACGCAGAATGGTGCTCGCCTGGACCTCGGGGTCGTAGTGGCGGAAGAGATACTCGCGACTGGCGATGTTGGGGTGCCCCATGAGGGCGGTCCACTCGGCGGCGATCACCGAGGTGGGCGCCTCCTCCAGGCGCGCGTCGGCGGGCACGTCGGGACGCTCGGGCGCCTCCACTGGGCGGTCGTAGCGAATGCCCTCGGTGATGGTGTCGATGGGCGCGTCGGCCAGGATCTCCTCGCCGCGCCGCAGCACGTAGCGCCGCTCCACGGTGACCTCGCCGATGCGGCAGGCGCTGGCCCCGTCGTAGACCATGGGCAGGGCGAAGTCCTCGTTGTAGATCCTGAGGACCTTCTCGACCAGCCGCTTCGGCACCGCCAGTCCGTACCGCTCCTGGGTCTCGCTGCAGGCGCACACGCGGGCCGGCAGGTCGTCGATCTGGTGGACGAGGGCGAGGTCGACGTTGCAGCCGAAACCGCCGGCGTCGCAGAGTTCGCTCGTCACGCACGACACGCCGCCGGCGCCGAGATCCTTGAAGCCGACCGTGACGCCCTCGGCGCGACACATCTCGAGCACGGCACGGTTGGCCACCGTCAGGATGCGCTTGAGGAAGGGATCAGGAGTCTGGACCGAGCCCTTGTTCTCGGTGGCCGCAGCCGCGTCGAGCGTGGCCGAGGCGAAGGCAGCGCCGCCCATGCCGGACCAGTCGGTGGGCTTGCCCACGAGGATGAGGTCGTAGGGCTCGTCGGCCGCTTGTTTCGGGACGCGGCTGTGGGTGATGTGGTCCTGGTCCACCAGGCCTATGGCGACCACGTTCACCAGGCAGTTCTCGTTGAACGAGTGGTGGAAGTAGACGTCGCC
>PIVY01000932.1 GCA_003353795.1 bacterium | reverse complement strand
TCGGGCACGACCTGTCGATCACCCCAGAGGGTCGCCGTCGGGCCGGGGAGTTCGGTCGAGGGCTAGGACATCGGCTGGGGCGAGTGGTCAGCAGCCCGGTTCCGCGGTGCGTTCAGACGGCCGCAGCGATTCTGATTGGCAGTGGGACGGACCGGACGGTTGAGACCGACCATCGACTCGGTGATCCAGGCCCCTGGATCGCGGACTCCGCCAGGGCAGGCGAGGCGTTCCTGGCTCACGGCTCCTGGGAGGTGGTTCGCCGACAGCTCACTGGCCAGCCACCGGGAATGCAGCCGCTCGCCAGGGGGACCGCGACCCTCCTGGCGTGCTTGTGGGGTTTGCCGCCGGCGCCGGGCGCCGTCGATGTGTTTGTCACGCACGACGCGGTGATGGCTCCAATGCTCGGACATCTGCAGGGATCCCAGGATCTCGAGGTGCTGTGGCCTGGCTTTCTCGAGGTCGCCCGGTTCGCTGCGTCGGATGGTGGGGTCGAGCTCATCTGGCGTAGGCAGACG
>PIVY01000931.1 GCA_003353795.1 bacterium | reverse complement strand
AACCAGGAGATTGCCGCTGAGGCGGTGGTTGAGAAGTGTCAGCTCACCGGACTCGGTGACGGCAAAAGGCGCCGGAGCCTCGGTGAAACCTTCGGGAAGGCGGACGTAGGTGCGCACTCCATCGTCAAAGACCGCCGTCGGGCGCCACGGGAACCGTGGCCCCTTGCGGCGGAAGCTGTAGTCCCAGTTGAGCTGCTCGACGGCGCTGACGCCACTTGCGACAAGACCGGCCTCGGGCGGCGTCGGGGACGCGGCGGCGCGTTCACGCTGTTGCTCCGCCCGGCGCGCCTCGACGTTCCAACGATCGAGGGTCTCTTGCGGGTAGTAGAAAGAGACGACGGCGTCGTAGGGGCGGTTGGGATTCAGATCCTTGGCCTCGCCCCGCGAGCACTCCGGCAAGTGAAGGACCACCTGATAGATCCGCCGGTCGGTGGTGATCACCAGGTTCGTCGTCTTGTCGCAGGTGGCGCCGGGCTCGAGGCGCGGCTTGATCGCGACCATCGGGGTGTCGCGTCC
>PIVY01000930.1 GCA_003353795.1 bacterium | reverse complement strand
ACCGCCGGCGGCGCGGTCGCCAAGCTCATCGTTGCCAACAGCACCGTCCCCTCCCGCGCCACCGAGATGTTCACCACCAGCGTCGATGGACAGACGTCCATCAAGATCCACGTCCTCCAGGGTGAGCGCGAGATGGTCGAGCACTGCCGAAGCCTCGGCGTCTTTGATCTGCGGGGCCTGCCCCCCATGCCCGCCGGCGTGCCGCAGTTGGAGGTCGAGTTTCTCGTCGATGCCGGGGGCGTGCTGCGGGTCACCGCGACCGAGAAGCGCACCGGCAAGCGCGCCCAGCTCCAGGTGGTCCCCAACCACGGGCTCACCCGCGACGAGGTCGACCGCATCGAGGCCGAGAGCTTCGCCCACGCCCGCCAGGACATGCAGCAGCACCGCGTGGTCGACCTGGCCGTCAACAGCAGGCTCGACCTCAAGTGGATCGGCGAGCAAATCGACCGCCACGGCGGCGCGCTCGAACCCGACTACCACGCCGAACTCCAGGACAAGCGCGAGCGCCTTGCGGCG
>PIVY01000929.1 GCA_003353795.1 bacterium | reverse complement strand
AGGGTCTCGGGATTGTACTGGAAGGCGATGACCTGCGGGGAGCCAATCAGGTTCCGGTAGGCTACCAGGGCGCCTTTCATGAGCTGGGGAGATCCCGGGAAGTTGGTCATGGCAGTCTCGCCTCCAGGACAGCGCGGCGTGTCCGCGCGATGGTTCGCTCGATCTCGCCACTGGTCGAACTGGCGCGGGTCTCGAGGGTGCCGGGATCGATGGTCCGACCGTCCGCCACTGCCTGGCTCGAGGCGTAATATTCACCGAATCCACGGCCCGAATGGTCATCGCCGTTCCAGAGGGTTTCGTCGGCGAAGTTGGCGACATCGTCCATGATGTTGGTGATGCCCGTGAGGCTGGTGGCCGCGCCCGCGTTCCGGGTGAAGATGTCGCGCAAGCCGTCGTGCCAGCGGCCCTGGCCCACGGTCTGGGCCTGGACCTTGTCGACATAGCCGTCAGCACTTACCGGCGCATAGACGGCGCCGACGTGGCCTTGCAGGACCTTGTAGTCGCGTTCGGCATCCTCA
>PIVY01000928.1 GCA_003353795.1 bacterium | reverse complement strand
CTGGACGCTGGAAGGCTGACAGGTCCACATCATGGCCAACGCATGGTGGCGGGAGCTGGAGTTCGAGTTGCCACCGCTGCCGGTCGACCTGAGCTGGTCCCGATTGCTCGACACCGGCCTACCCTCGCCGCAGGACATCGTCCGCCTCGACGAGGCCGACGCTGTCCCGGGCAAGATCTATCGAGCGGGATGGCACAGCGTGGTGGTCCTTCAGGCGCGGTGATCAGCGGCCGAACGCCAGTCCGGCGGCGATCATGACGTAGCTCCAGTCGAAGGTGTCGGTGCCGTCGGCCGGAGCGAGTTGTCGCATCTCCGGCATGTTGTAGTTCCAGGTCGCGCTCACCTCGACCGGGCCCATGGCCAGGCCACCGCCGACGGCGAAGGAGAGGGTGTTGGCCGACGTCTCGAACGTGCCCTCGTTCTCGACCCAGTCCTCGTAGCGGTCGTGAATGAGCGCGCCACCGAGCGTCAGGTACGGCCGCACCTGTTTGCCGCGCGACACCAGGAACTGCTGGATG
>PIVY01000927.1 GCA_003353795.1 bacterium | reverse complement strand
CGAGCGCGTGATCGGCTCGTCGACGCCGCCGGTCTACGGCGAGTCCGACGACGGCTCGGTGACCATGGTGCGCGGCGAGGAGCAGGTCTACAACGGCCACCAGCGCAAGCCGGCCAACATCCAGCTACGCATCGGCCGCCGGCCCATCTTCGCCGCGGGCAACAGCAACAACGACCAGGCCATGTGCCGCTGGTCCGTCACTGGCCCGCACCGCTCGCTGGCGCTGTGGATCCACCACGACGACGCCGAACGGGAATACGACTACGATCGCAGCACCGACCGCATCGCCGGCCTCGTGGCCGATCATCCCACGGTGCACGAGGTGAGCATGGCGCGCGACTGGGCCCGGGTCTTCAAGCACGATCCGCTCACCGAATAGGAGGCCGCGCCATGGCCACCATCCTCTGCGACCTCGACGGCACGCTCCTGGTGAAGGTGCGTCCCGACCCGCCCGGATTCGTGGCGCCCAAGCGGGCGGCGATCAATCGGGCGCTGGCGGAGGTGTGCGAGGTTCCGGGT
>PIVY01000926.1 GCA_003353795.1 bacterium | reverse complement strand
TGTCGGCCGCCGCCACCGCCGTGGAATCCACGAGGGCGGTCGCCGCAGCGGTGTCGCCGAGCGCCGGTGAGGTGCCTCTTGTCCGATCGCCCTCCTGAGCCTGCACCATGGTGCAGAGCGCCAGCAAGACCAAGACGAGTTACGAGAAGCGCGCCAACCTCATGCGCCCCCCTCGCGGTTCAGTTCGCGCGCCAGGCGCCGCCAGGTGGCAGCGTCGATCTGCTCGGCCCGGTCGGTGCTGACAAAACCGGCCGCCGCCGCCAGCGCGGCCACGGCGGTCTCGTCCAGTCCGTAAAGGCGACGAAGGGTCGATCCGATCTGCTTGCGTCGCTGCTGGAAGAGGGTCTTGACCGTGTCGACGAAAACCCGGTACTCGGCTGCGGGCCAGGGGTCGCGCGGGACCAGCCGGACCACCGCCGACGCGACCTCGGGCTGGGGCCAGAACACGGCGGCCGGCACCGTGCGTACGAGCGCGATCTCGAAGAGCGAACCCAGAATCACTGCCAACACTCCAAAATC
>PIVY01000196.1 GCA_003353795.1 bacterium | reverse complement strand
TCGATCCTGCCTGGGATTCCCTGCGCGAGCTGCCGCGCTTCGAGCAGATGCTGGCCGCGCACGAGGACAACGAGAGCTGATCGCCGGCTCAGCTACCGGCTCCGGCGGTATCCGATCCCATGAGGCCCGACGTTAGCCCCATGATCAGTGCGACCCAGGTGATGCCGGCCTTGAGCCACCCTATCGTGATGGAAACTGCCGCGGGGTTCTTGCCGAATCCCCCGCGGCTTTTTACGACCCAAACGGGCTCGGCATCGAGTACATTGGGTCGATTGACGGAAGCAGCGCAACTGAGGCATTGCCTCCCCGAATCGGCACGGACGTGCAGGTTCGGTCATATTGCGAGTCGTATTTATTGAAGGAATCGACATGTCCGACCGACTCTTGTTGACGTTCGATTACGAACTGTACCTCGGCGAGCGAACCGGCTCCGTCCATGACACGCTGATCGATCCCACCGATCGAATCTTGAACGTCCTGCGATCCAACGAAGCTCGCGGCATCTTCTTCGTGGATGCCAGCTATTTGATGCGACTCGAGAAGGAGAATGACAGCGAGTACGGGGCCGTCCTGGAGCAACTCGAGCGGATCGTCGCGAGTGATTGCGACATCGGTCTGCACATCCACTCGCAGTGGCTTGACGGGCTTCGCCACGGCACCGAGTGGAGGTTCACGACCTTCGATCGTTATCGCATCCACTCCCTCGGGCTGGAAGAGGCGACGGAGTATTTTAGGGCGTGCCACGAACATCTGCGTTCCTTCTTGCCGGGCGACCTTGCCATCAACGCGTTCCGGGCGGGCGGGTGGTGTCTCCAGCCCTTCGATTTGCTGGCTGCGGCGTTTCGTGAGTGCGGGATCAAATACGACTTTTCGGTGGTACCTGGCCTTTTCGTCGATGAGCCCCCTATCCGGATCATCGATTATCGCGCCGCGCCGAAAAACCGATCCTTCTGGGCATTTTCGAATGATCCGGTACGACCGGATCCGGCCGGGCGGTACTGGGCGATTCCCGTCACCGTGGCTGATGTCTGGGGCTGGGAACTCGCCATGAGCCGTCTGGCGCTCTGGTTGAATCGGACAGCGGAATCAGGGGGCGGCCGTGGCATCGCCACGCCGTCCCGGGTGCGGCAGGTACAGCGCCTGTTCCGGAACGGTCCGCGACCGATATCGCTCGATCGGGTCTCCAGCAGGTTGCTGAGACGCATGTTGCCGAGTCGGTCACCGGAGTTCGTCCACTGCGTGGCTCACCCCAAGCGAGCGACAAACGTCTCTTTGTGCCAACTGGACGAGATCACGCGATCCAGGGAGACGATCGGCCTGGCGGAGGTCGCGGCGTTCTGCGGCGCGAATCAGTCCGATCCACCGATCCGTTCCAGGGATCGGATGCGGCGCCAATCGTCCGCCGTCGCATCCTGACGTGATCTCCCCGACGAGGTAGGCGGTCAGGTTCGATCACCGGCCGAAACGTCCATGCCCGATCCCATGAGGCGCGACGTCAGCCACATGATCAGTGCGCCCCAGGCGATGCCCGCCACCAGGTCGACCACGTAGTGGTACCGGCAGTAGACGATGCTCAGGCAGAGAAGCACCCACAGCGTGGTGAACCACCAGCGATGCCGTGGCGCCGCCTTCCATCCCCACCACCACGAGACCATGCTGCCGGCCACGTGGCTCGACGGGAACGCCGCGCCGTGCAGCGCGCCGTTGGCATGGATGTGGCGCATGATGTCGGTGAAGATCCAGCCGTTGAGGCCCTCGGATTCCACCGGGCCGGCCATGCCCAGGTAGTCGAAGAACTTGGGCCCCCATACCGGGAAGAACGTGTACCAGACGTAGCAGCTCAACATCACGGCCAGCAGGTCGCGGATCATGTTCTCGGACATGGTCCAGTTCTGGTCGGCGGTGCGCTTGCCCGCGTACCAGATGAGCACGAGGCCGATCACCGAGAAGAAGTAGTACGCGAAGTATGCGAACTCCATGAGCTCGAGCAGCCACGGCCACGGCCAGACGCGCGACCATTCGAGGCTGGGCTGGAAGCCGAAGATGCTCGCCTCGAGGTCGATGAGGAAGGGGTCGAAGGAGTCGCCGAAGTCGCGGAACACCACGCCCAGGAACTCGAGTTCGGCGTAGAAGAATGCGAAGGACGCAGGCAGGATGACCAGGGACATCAGCCGCGTGGTCCAGTGACCGTGCCGGCGCAACCAGGGCAGCACCAGGAAGGCGGCCGCGGCAATGGCGAGGTGGAGCAGGAGGTGGGGCAGGGGCGCGTTGAGGGCGCCGCGCGACTTCATCACCTCGAAGCAGGCCGGATTGAGCAGCGGGTAGAGGCCGCTGAGCAGCGTGTAGGCGATGACCATCCAGTCGACGCCGTGGCGGTGTGGGCGCAGCGAGCCGAGGAACGAGTTCAAGAGCGCCTCCTGGCGGGCACATTCGCGAGCGTCATTTCAACCAGCCCCGTCGCCGGTAGAACGCCACGGTATCTCGCATGCCCGAGGCCAGATCCCACTCGGGACACCAGTCCGTGTCGCGCCGCAGTCGCGTGGCGGCGCAGACCCAGCCGTCGGTGTCGAGGTCGGCCATGCGGTCGGGGTTGAAGAGGGGCGAGGCGTCGCGTTTGTCGGCCGGCAGGAGCCGGCTCACGGTTCGCATGAGTCCCAGCGGCAGCACCACCTCGTGCAGCGACCGCGAGAAGACCACCGCGAGGACCCGCTGCAGTTCCCGCCAGTCGTAGCCCCACGCCCAGTGACGCCCCGGATCGCGGGGGCCGTCGAGACCGGGACCATCGTCGACGTAGTAATGACCGACAGCGGTGTCGGTCTCCAGCAGAACTGCGGCCGCCGACGCCGCGTCGCGGCCGTGCACCAGGCTGAGGCCCTGCATGCGCCGGCCAACGCGGCCGGTGAAGCCCATTCTAGCGGCCTGGAAGAGCGGTCTGAATTCCCGGTCGCGCGGACCGTAGAGCGACGGCGGGCGCAGGCTCACCGTGGAGAAGGGCCAGTCGCCGCCGGCGAGCAACTGCTCGGCGGCCAGCTTGGACCGACCGTACCCGGAGATCGGAGCGTCGGGCATGGACTCGTCGCGGGGTGGTTCCAGGCCCGCGGGGCCGCCCGCCGCCAGCGAACTGATGTACACGAAGCGCGTCACGGTGTCGGAGCGCGCCGCAGCCTCGGCCAGCAGGCGGGTGCTCTCGACGTTGACCCGCCGGTAGGTCGCCTCGTCGGCCATGAGCGCGCCCGCGCAGTGGACGACACCGGTACAGCCGGCGAGGAGGGCGTCGAGAGAATGAGGGTCGGCGAGTTCGACCAGCGCGGTCTCGAAGGGCTGGTCGCGCAGCCAGCGCAGGTTGCTGCTGGCGCGATGGGCTGCGCGCACGGCATGGCCACGTTCGGTCAGCACGTCGCAGAGATGGCTGCCGAGAAAACCGGTCGCGCCGGTGACCGCGATGAGGCCGCCACTCGTCACACGGAACACTCCAGGAGTCGGTAGACGTTCTTGATGGTGGCGCCGTAGCGCTCGAGGATCTTGTTCATGGCGACGTTGTCCTCGAGGATCCACGAGCATTCGCCGCGCATGGTGCCGCGGGTGGCGCCGTACTTGATGGTTTCGTAGACCAGCATCACGTCGACGCCCTTCTGCCGGTGCTCCGGCTTGACACCCATGAGGAGGGTGCGCGCGCCCTTGATCTTGTTCTTCTGCAGCAGGACCTTGAGCCAGCCGAACGGCAGCAGCTTGCCCTTGAGCGAGTAGAGGACCTCGTTGAAGTCCTGGGTGGTCATGGAGAAGCCGATGGGCTTGCCGTCCAGTTCGGCGATGAGCAGGTAGCCGGGATCGACCATGCTCTTCATGTCCTTGGCCGAGTGGCGGAACTCCTCGTCGTCCATGGGGATGAAGCCCCAGTTGTCCTTCCAGGCCTCGCTGTAGATCTCGCGGACGACGTCAACCTCTTCCCAGAAGTTCTTCATGCGGAAGCGGCGGATGGTGAACTCCTGGCGGTCCTTGATGCGCTTGACCAAGCGGGCCATGCGCTCGGGCGGCTCGCCGCCGGGGGCCGTGAACTCCCAGGCGTAGAGGTCCTTGAGCTTGGTCAGCCCGAAGCTCTCCATCTGCTCGAGGTAGTACTCCGGCTGCCACGGCATGCCGATCACCGGTCGCAGTTCGTGCCCCTTCACCAGCAGTCCGAGGTGTTCGTGGTTGGTGGTGAAACAACCGGGACCGCGCATGGAATCCATACCCTGACCACCGACCCACTCGCGTGCCGCAGTCAGCAGTGCGGCGCCGACCTCGGGATCCGGCGTCGCTTCGTAAAATCCGAAGAACCCCACCTTCTCGTCGTGGTAGTCGTTGTGGCTGCGATCCACGGCCGCCGCGATCCGACCCACGGGTATCGCTCCCTCGCGGGCGACCCACATCTCCGCCTCGGCGTGCCGGAAGAAGGGGTTCTTATCCTTGTTCAGGAACGCCTTCGTCTCGGCGATGAGCGGATACACGTAGTGCGGATGGTTCTTCCCGTACACGCGGTAGGGAATCTTCAGGAACTGGGTGAGATCCCGGCCGTCACGAACCGGTTCGACACTGATCGACATGGGCGGCTCCTTCATTGGGCTTCTCCGTAGGTTGACCGCAACTGGGCGGTTCGGCAAGTACGGATCCCGCTGGATGTGTGCCCACCCATCGACTCCTGGTCCCGACAAGCGACGCCCTGGAGACGATGGGTGGGCACACATCCAGCGGGAAGCCGTGCTTGCCGATTCCGCCCATTGCAGTGAGTGGGGTCTCCCACGCGCCCACTCCATCCTCGCTTTGGTGGGGAAGGAGCTTGGGTTCGTCGGCTACGGCTTCCGCTCACGCAGACATTCGACGGCCCCCTGAGCCTGCTTCGCAACGCTCTGGGGGCCGTCGAATGTCTGCGTGAGCGGAAACCCGAAGCCTAGACGACCCCAAGCTCCTTCCCCACCGAAGTGAGGATGTCCATGGACTTGTGGATCTCGTCCTCGGTATGCGTCGCCATGAGCGACAGCCGCAGGAGCGCGTTGCCGGGCTCCACGGCGGGCGAGACGATGGGGTTGACGAACACGCCCGCTTCCCAGCAGCGGACGCACATGCGGTAGGTGTCCTCGTCGCCGCCGGTGACCACCGGGATGATGGGAGTCTCGCTGGGTCCGGTGTCGAATCCGGCGTCCTTGAGCCGCTCCATCATGATGTTCGTGTTCTTCCAGAGGGCCTCGTGGCGCCACTCCTCTTCCAGCATGACATCGATGGCCGCCGAGACCGACGCCACCGAGGCGGGCGGGGGACTGGCCGAAAAGATCATCACCCGGGCCATGTGCTGGATGTAGTGGATGGTGTCGGCATCAGAGGCGACGAAGCCGCCCACCGAAGCCAGGCTCTTGGAGAAGGTTCCCACGATGAGATGCACGTCGTCGGTGCAGCCGAAGTGGTCGCAGGTGCCGCGGCCGTTCTTGCCCATGACGCCCACGCCGTGCGCGTCGTCCACCATCACGAGGGTGTCGTACTTCTTGCCCAGCGCGACGATCTCGGGAACCTTGGCCACGTCGCCTTCCATGGAGAAGACACCGTCGACGATGATGAGCTTGTTGGTGCCTTGCTCCTGCTGGAGGCAGTACTCCAGGTGCGCCATGTCCTGGTGGTGGTACTTGCGGACCCGGCCGAAGCTCATGCGGCAGCCGTCGATGATGGACGCGTGGTCCGTGCGATCGACGACGGCCACCTCGTTGCGGCCGACCAGGGTGGAGATGGTACCAATGTTGGCGAAGAAGCCCGTGGAAAAGACCAGCGCCTTCTCCTTGCCCACGAGGGACGCGAGTTTTTCTTCCAGTTCGACGTGCACGTCGAGCGTGCCGTTGAGGAACCGGGATCCCGCGCAACCGGTGCCGTACTTGTTCAGTGCCGCGATGGCAGCTTCCTTCACCTTCGGGTGATTGGTCAGCCCGAGGTAGTTGTTGCTGCCGAGCATGATGACCTCACGCCCGTTGTAGCGGACCGTACTCTTCTGCGCCGACTCGATGGGCCGGAAGTAATTGTACAGGCCCGCGTCCATGAGCATGCGCGCGGTCTGAAACTTTTGAACCTTGTCGAGAAGCCCCATGGTCTCCCTGAATCGGTGGCCGAGGTGGTAGGTGCCCGTGATCTGGCGGCGGCGTAAGCCGAAAGGATAGTGCCAGAAACTGCCTGAAACAACTGCTTTTCGCACCCATCGGGATGCGTCTCACTCCTCGCAGATCTCGGCCTCGAAGACCTGGAAGCGGCAATCCCGTCTCCAGGCATCGGCCGCGAGGCCTGCCTTGAGGGCCAGGTTCTCCAGCGTCGTGTCCCGATCCCAGCCCTGTTCCGACGCCACCTGGGGCAGGAAGACCGCCTTCTGGTGGCCCTTCGTCAGTACGATGCCGTGGCGCCCGATCTCGATGTCGTCGGGTCCGTCCACGGGATTCAGCGGTGTCAGGGCGGAAACCTCGATCCGGAGCTGGGGCAGTTCCTGGGCCACCACCGGCGAGAAACGAGGGTCGGCCACGGCGGCGCCGGCTCCGTTGTCCACCACCGCCTCGATCAGTGGCTTGATGCCCTCGATGTAGCCGATGCAGCCCCGCAGGCGGCCACCCTGGGTCAGGGTGACGAAGGCGCCCCTGGGCTGGGCGAGGCGCGGCGCCGGGTCCAGGCCGGCCAGTGCGGCCAGCGCGGCGGGGTCCGGCGGCGGCTCGCCCTGCGCTGCCGCCGTCACTGCTTGACGCGCGAGGTTCACCAGGAAAGCCCGCTCGGCGGTGGTCAGGCGGTCCGGACCGGTGGGGTCGGTCGCCGGTTCGGTCACCATCGCCGGATCGCAGATCAGGGCTGCGGCGTAACTCACCGAAAAGGAGAAATCCCCTTCCTGATCAGCGCTGCGGGCGTAGGCCAGCAACGCGGACTGATGGTCGGCCGGCCGGGCTCCGCTGAGCACCAGGGCCGCGGCGCCGAGGCCGCACATGGTGATCCCCGTGCGCCGCCCATATTCCACGAGTCCCTCGGCATCGTGGGCCAGGAAGCGCAGCAGGGCGCCCGTGTCCAGTTCCTCCAGTCGGGCCGGGACGTTCTCGGTGAACGGTACGTAGCCGTACTCGTGTCCGTAGTGAGTCAGGTCGCTGGAGACGAGGAACAGGTGCCGGCCGTCGCGCCAGCGATCGAGTATGCGCGCCGCCGCCTGGCGCTGCGAACTGGTGAGCGTCGGTACGAGGATGGGCACGATGGGCGTGCCGGCCGGCAGCGCGCACTGCAGCAGTGGGAGCTGGATCTCCACGGCATGCTCGAAGGCGTGGGCGCGGTCGTTCACCTCGAAGGCGTCCGATTCGGCCAGAGCTGCCACGATGTCGGTGGCCACGGGGACCTCGCCCAGAGGCGAGGCGAAGGCCGTGAGGCTGCTCAGCGCCGGGTGCTCGATGGGGGCGCGGTGACTGGGCGCGAGGATGAAGACGGCGTCGAACGGGCGGCCCTGGAGCGCCGCGAAGAGTTGACCGGCCACCGCGCCGCTGTACCGGTACCCGGCGTGGGGGACCAGGGCGATGGTGGGAGCCCCGGCCGGAATCTCACCGTCGTGTCCGGCAACGAGGAATCCGTTGACCTGTTCGCGCAATTGATCCGGCTCGGCGGGGTACCAGGTGCCGGCGAGAACCGCTGGGCGGACAGCCGTCGTCATAGGCGTCTCCGGGACGGGGTCAGGGGCGAGGCAATGCCTGGATTCTGTGTCGAGGGCGCCCGGAAACTACCAGACGTCGGCACCTCCGGTCCAGTAGGGGCTTGCCTCCGCGGCGCGACGGGGGCATTCTATGAGACGATACAGCAAAGACCGGACGCGACGCGTACCGGCCGCCCGGCCCCCCGGCAAGACAGGGAGAATTCGATGAACATCCAGCAGACGCCCAAGGGCGAGATCATGATCCTGACCCTGTCGGGAAAGATCATGGGCGGCCCGGACTACGAGAAGTTCCACAACGAGATCAAGTCGCTCATCAACGACGGTTTCGTGGACATCCTGCTGAACATGTCCAAGGTCACCTGGATCAACTCGACCGGCCTGGGCATCCTCGTGTCCGCCTTCCATACGCTGAAGAAGAACGGCGGCGTCATGAAGATCTGCGACGTCTCCGCGCGGATCGACAACATTCTCAACGTGACGCAGCTCAAGCTGGTCTTCGAGACCTTCGAGACGCAGGACGACGCGTTGGCCTCGTTCACCGCCGCCAAGTAGCGCCATGGAGTCGGGTGACAGCTGCCTGCGCCCACGCTTTCGCAATCCCGCCCTCACCGTCGACGGGGCCGTGATCGTGCGCCGGCCCCGTCCCGGCGGCGCCTGCTACCAGATCCTGCTCATCCGGCGCGGTCGGGACCCCTTCGAGGGCGACTGGGCGCTGCCCGGTGGATTCGTGGAGTACGGCGAGGATCCCGACCTGGCCGTGGCGCGAGAGGTGGAGGAAGAGACCGGCCTGTCGGGCTTGCCATTTCGCCAGTTCCGCACCTTCGGGCATCCGGACCGCGATCCGCGTGGTCATACCGTGTCGGTGGTCTACCTGGCGGAACTGGTGGGCGAACCGCCCGCGGTCGAGGGCGGCGACGATGCGGCCGAGGCTCGCTGGTATCCCCTCGACGACCTTCCGGCCCTGGCCTTCGACCACGACCGCATCCTGGGCATGATCACCGCGGTTCTGGGTCTGGCCTGACCCCGCGAAGCACCTTCCAGGACCGCAGGGTGGCCGACCACGCCGTCA
>PIVY01000325.1 GCA_003353795.1 bacterium | reverse complement strand
CGGGCAGGCTGGCGAGCACTCCCACGAGGTCCTTCTTGCGAATGGGCTTGGTCAGGAATCCATCCATGCCGGCCTCGACGCACGCCTTCTGGTGGGTGTCGAGGGCATTGGCCGTGAGCGCCACGATGGCCACGTCGGCGAGCCAGCCTCCGAGCAGGCGCAGGCGGCGGGTGGTCTCGGGCCCATCCATGCCGGGCATCATGTAGTCCATGAGGACGAGGTCGAATTCCTGCCACGTCACCAGATCCAGCGCCGTGGCGCCGTCCTCGGCGATCTCGACCTCGCAGTCCAGCGACCGGAGTATCTTGCCGGCCACCATCTGGTTGAGGCGATCGTCCTCGACCACCAGGACGCGCCGCCCCGGGAACCGCACCGGCGTCTCGGTCGGCAGGTCCTCCGTCTCGATCGCGGCGTCAGCCCCGGATTCGACGGCGCCCAGGGAAAGGTGGAGCGAGAACACCGACCCCCGGCCCTCCAGGCTGGCCGCAGTGAGCGTCCCGCCCATGAGTTCGGCCAGGCTGCGGCTGATGGCCAGACCCAGACCGGTGCCGCCATAGAGGCGGGTGGTCGAGGCATCGGCCTGGGTGAAGCTCTCGAAGACACGTTCGAGCTTCTCGTCCGCGATGCCGATTCCCGAATCGGTGACGTCGAACCGATAGCGTGGTGCACCGCCGGGCCGGCATGCCGGACACTCGGTCACCGACAGGCAAACACCGCCTTCCTGGGTGAACTTCACGGCGTTGCCCAGGAGATTGGTCAGGATCTGTCCGAGGCGCGTCTCGTCGCCGCGCACGCGGGTGGGCAGGCCCTCCGGCAGGTCGATATCCAGATTGAGACCCTTGTCGACGGCGCGGGTGTTGAACATGCCGGTGGTATTGTTCAGGAGCCGGTGGAGATCGAACTCCTCGCTGGCAATGGTGATGCCACCGGCCTCGATGCGCGACAGATCGAGGATGTCGTTGATGATCTGCAGGAGGACGTCGCCGGAGTGGCGGATCAGTTCGAGGCAATGGCCCTGCTCACGCGTGGGCTGCAGGTCGTCGAGATGCTCGGACAATCCCACGATGCAGTTCAACGGCGTGCGGATCTCGTGGCTCATGTTGGCGAGGAAACGGCTCTTGGCCTCGTTGCTGGCGTGGGCCTCGTCGAGAGCCTGCTGGGTTGCCAGTTCCGCGCGGTGCCGTCCGAACGCCGCGCCGATCACTCCGGCCACGACTCGCAGGAGCTGGATCTCGGGCTGGGTCCAGGGTTTCTCACCGTGCCGACCGTAAAGCCCGATGGCGCCCCAGGTCTCACCGGCGTCGGTCACCGGCACCAGCAGCACCGGCACCGGCCCGTCGCTCGATCGCACGACCTTCCTCTGCTCGATCTGCGCCGCGGCGGCGCCCACGATGTCTTCCAGACCGCGTGGCGGAGCGATCGATCCCGCCGCCCCCGCGGCCCAGGCCATCAGGTGCGGCTTCCCGGCATTCTCGAGCTTGCAGACGAATCCCGCGCGCGCACGAGCGAATCCCGCGGCGGTACGCAATGCCCGCTCCAGGTTCATCTGGAACGAAGTCAGGTTGCCGCGTAGCAGCAACTCGAGGACCTGGTTCTGGGTCCGTTCCGCGTCCAGATTCCGGCCCAGGGAGTCCATTGCCGTCCCGCGCGAATAGATCAACGCGAAGGTCAATCCTCCGGCCAGCCCCGCCAGTGCCAGCCGCGTCACCGGACTGTCCACCAGCCACGCGCCTGCCACCAGGATCGCCAGCACGACCATCATGTAGGTACGCCGATACAGTGTTTTCATACCACTTCGTTCCACAGAATCTCCACCGGCCGATACCCGGCCCTCCCAATCCACATACTCGTCTATCGGCACCCCCCGTAACCACCTGAGCCCAAACAACCTAAGTATTCCCCGTAGCGCGGGTTGGGGGTTGCCGGTTGGTGGGAGGACTTCTACGACCGGCGCGGCAACGTCAGCGGTGGATGATCAGGGGATCTGAGCGCCGGTCGTGTCGGATCCTCTCACCAACCGGCAACCCTCAACCCTTGTCATAGCGGTTCGGTGAATACCCCCTGGGAGTGTCATCCCGGATAGGGCGTCTTCCGTCATGCATGGGTCCGGAACTCCGCAGCCGCAAAGCGGCGAGGAC
>PIVY01000925.1 GCA_003353795.1 bacterium | reverse complement strand
ACGGCCGGGTCGTCACCGACGCCACCGGACCGCGTCTCAACGTCGAAGGCGCGACGATCTCGGCCGAGGCCAAGAAATGGCAGCATCTGGTGGACTGCGTGCTGAAGGGCGATATGTTCACCGCCGAGGTCTACAACGAGGCCGGCCGCGTGATGGTCATCACCGACGTCCAGCTATGATTCCCACCCTCCGGAGGGTGATCCGTGACGGTCATGTGTTCATGACCCACGGCTGTCCCGGCGCCGGCGGCGAGCCCGGCTGTTCACGGCCGATGGGCGGCTGGCGCCCGGACGAGGCGCCGGGAAAACCACCCCGTGGCTACTCGGTGCGCAGAGCCTTCGCCGGGTCGACCCGCGCCGCTCGCCGAGCGGGCAGGGCCACGGCCGCCAGCGACACCAGGGCGAGCACCCCGGGGACGGCGACGAAGGTCAGCGGATCGAGCCCCCGCACCCCGAAGAGTAGTCCTTCGAGACCGCGGGCGAGCAGCGCGCTGAGCACAAGTCCGCAGCCGCCGCCGGCG
>PIVY01000924.1 GCA_003353795.1 bacterium | reverse complement strand
GAGGGGGCTGCCGAAGGCGAAGACCATCTGGCCCTGGAACAGCTCGTCGGAGTCGCCGAGCTCGAGGAACGGAAGATCCTGCTTGGTCTCGATCTTGAGCACGGCGAGGTCGGTCTCGCGGTCGATGCCGATGATGCGGGCGCCAGTGAGCAGGCCGCGGTCGTCGATGACCGAGTGGCCGCGTTCCATGGCGCTAAGGTGGGGCGACAGCAGCACCTGGACGCGGCGGGCGCCGTCCACGACGTGGGCGTTGGTGACGATGTAGCCCTTGGGGTCGAGGATCACGCCGGAGCCCGAGCTGCGCTGAGTGCCGAAGGTCGCCACCTGGCCGTGCGGGCCGCCCACCGGTCCGTAGGTCGCGGTGAAGATCTGCACCACGCAGGGATCGACCATCTCGGAGATGTGGCGGAGCCTCTGGCTGAGCTTGCCGAACAGGACGTCGTCTTCGACTTCCTGGGCCGTGGCGGGCGCGAAGGATCCGGCGAGTAGGATCACCGCGAAGGCGGTGACGAGGAGTTTA
>PIVY01000923.1 GCA_003353795.1 bacterium | reverse complement strand
CCTGCGTCGAAATCACCCCCTCCGGCGCCAGCAACGTCTGGGTCGCCTCCCCCTACTACAACACCTGCCAGCTCCTCCTCGACGAGATCGCCGCCAGTGCCGAATCTCCACCGAAAGAGCTCGACGACTTCGTCAGCCGCTACCGCCACCGCCTGGCCACCGCCGTCGAACAGGCGGTCATCCAGCAGAACGAAGCACGCAAGAAGCGCCGCGAGCACGGCCGCAAACCGCTGCAGAGCATCTTCACTCGCGACTGCATCGCCCGCGGGCGCGACCTCGACGACGGCGGCGCCCGCTACAACTGGGTCGAATGCTCCTTTGTCGGCCTGGCCAACCTGGCCGACTCCCTCCACGTGATCGACCGTGAAATCTTCCGCCAGCGCCACCTCACCTTTGCCAAACTCAAGACACTGCTCGATTCCGACTTCGCCGACCACGAGGAGACCCGCCTGCGCTTCCTCAACGCCTATCCCAAGTACGGCCAGGAAAATCCCGAAGTCGACCAGCTCGTTTCCGACACC
>PIVY01000922.1 GCA_003353795.1 bacterium | reverse complement strand
GTGGGCCGCTCTTTCTGTGAACCACGTAGGCACACCAGGGCCTCGTCCGCGTGTTGCCCGGCGGCCTCGACGAGGTGCGCTCCCTGGTTGGGGACCGGCGCGTGACTGTCGTGTTCGACCGAGGAGGCTGGAGTCCAAAGTTGTTCAAGGAGCTGCTCACCACCGGCTTCGACATCCTCACCTACCGCAAGGGGCGCTGCCGCCGGCTGCCCCGATCGTCGTTCGACGTGCACGAGGCCGTCCTCGACGGCCGCACGGTCCGCTACCGGCTGGCCGATCAGGGGACCTACCTGGCGTATGGTCCGCGCCACGCGCGCAAGCGGCTGCACCTGCGCCAGGTCATTCGACTCAAGGACGATGGCCACCAGACGCAGGTGATCACGTCGCGCCGAGATCTCTCCGCCCTCGAGGTCGACTACCGCATGTTCGAGCGCTGGCGCCAGGAAAACTTCTTCAAGTACCTGCGCGAGGAGTATGCCCTCGATGCCCTCGTCGACTACGGCATCGAGCCCGTCGACGCG
>PIVY01000921.1 GCA_003353795.1 bacterium | reverse complement strand
CCACCAGCGGCTGTCGCAGTCGCCGTAGCCGGTGAAGTTCTCGTTGACGCGGCAGGAGTTCTGCGCGGGGTCGGGCACGTCGTCCAGGGTCGAGGGATCGCCGTCGGGATCGGTGAAGAACTCGAGGCAGTCGAGGATGTCGCTGTCGAAGCCGGCGTTGGAACCCTGGTCGATGGCGTTGGCCGCGATCCAGAGGGAGCCGGGCGACACGCCGATGGTGTCGTCATCAGCGAGTCCGGTCATGGTGCCGGTGGTGTGGGTGCCGTGACCGTGGTTATCCACGGGAGTCGTGGAACCGTTGCCCACGACATCGAGCCAGCACTCCTCATGGGGCGCGATGTTGCCGCGCCAGCGAGCGGTCAGAGCCTCATGGTTTCCCATGACGCCGGTGTCCAGCGAGCCGATGAGCGCACCCTCGCCACGAATACCCAGCTCGTCCCACACTCGGCGCGCGCCGATGGCGGCAATGCCGGGGGCGATGCCGATGCCCCGATCACGGGACTTCACGGCCTCGTTTATCC
>PIVY01000920.1 GCA_003353795.1 bacterium | reverse complement strand
CGGTCGGTCGGACCCTAGCCGTGGTTCCGGATCTCGCCCTCTTCGGTGTTCCCTGGGCCGCCCTGCCCATCCCCGGAGGCAAGGGCACGCTGGTCGATCATGGCCCACTGACGATTCTCGACCTGCCAGCAGCCGCGCCGGGCGGCGACCGGGTTCACCGGGCCGACGGGCGACTGCTCGTCGTCGGGGCGGACGGCGACGCGGTTGCCGTCAGCGCCGGTCTGTCGACACTTCATCATGCCGAGCGTGAGGCTCGTGACGTGGCCGCGGCGTGGCCCGCTGACCGGACCACCCTTCGTCTCGGAGACGCCGCCGCCAGGGCGCTGACGGCGAATACCGCCCTGGCATCCTTCGAGGCCATCCACGTGGCGAGTCACGCCATGGTCTTCGAGGGTAGAGCGGACCAATCGATCCTCCTGCTGGCGGGAGAGAACGGCGAGGCACTGACGGCATCGACGATCCGTGGACTCGACCTCGATGCCGAGATGGTCTTCCTGTCCTGCTGCGAGGCGGCGGACGGTC
>PIVY01000919.1 GCA_003353795.1 bacterium | reverse complement strand
AGCCAGAGGACGGCGGCCTCGTAGCGACCGCTGTCGCGAAAGGCCCAGGCTTCGACCAGCAGCAGGCGTGGGCGGCGCGGGTCGGGCGGGGTGGTGAGGTCGAACAGGCGTTTCCGGGCGAGAGCGGCCGTCGGTTCGTCGCCGACCACGGCGCTGAAGTAGGCGAGGTGATACCAGGCGCCGACGTTGGTGGGATCGGTGCCCACGGCCGTATGCAACCGGGAGAGGACCCGGGCCAGGACGAGGTCCAGGTGATGCCCGGCGCCGGCCTGGCCGCTCAGGACCTTGGCGTCGTAGCGCATCCGGTAAGCACGATCGGCCACAGCGAGGAATGCTTCGTGGACCAGCTCGTCGGCAACTTGCCGGCGCCACTGGTGGGCGGTCCCCGGCAGGGCATTGAATTCGTCGACACCCAGCGAATCCCAGGGGGCGTCGAAGTTGGTGGGCGGCGCGTAGTCATGGGCAGGGTCGGCTGCGGCGTCGCCGTACTGGCGCATGTACAGCACCCGGGTTGAGGCGGTC
>PIVY01000918.1 GCA_003353795.1 bacterium | reverse complement strand
GCCGTTCTTCGCCGGCACCGCGGGTTGTGCTCAACGCCTCCCGCTCCACCGAGGTCAAATCCTCCATGCCGCCGCCGACCCTGAGGGCTCGCGTGATCGCCTCTGGAATGACTTGCTCTGTCTGCGGTGGAGCCGTCGTCGCGGCGGCGAGCAGCACGCGGATCTGGGGGACGAGCTCGGGTCGGTGGGTCTGCACCAGGCGGCCGACGCGGCCGTTCATGGCGGTCGCAGCCACGTAGACGCGGCGAGCCCACCAGTCGACCTCCTGTGGACTGGGGTCATCGAGGCGAGACAGTCCTTCTGCCGCTATCGCCTCGAGCAACAGATCCATAGCCAGGTGGTCGGCGACGCTTGGCTCGCCCAGGAGATCGACGACGGAGGCGTTCATGGGCGTGTCGGCTGCCGCCCAGGACTCCAGGCGGTACTCGATGCCTCCCAGGGCTGGTAGACGCCGGATCGGCAGGTTCCGAGCCGGGTCCCGAGTGTCCCGCCGGTCGAGTGGGCCCTGGAAGTGAGGGATCAT